>JBJEQD010000075.1:0-37285 GCA_051881575.1 Acutalibacteraceae bacterium
GTTTGTAATGCGGGAGGAACAGCCCGAACCACGGGCGTTGCTCCCGACCACCGTTCCTTGGAAGCTTTTGCAGGGCATAGCTCTTGTTCAGCTTTATCTTGAAGAACGCTGGGTTGAACCGCCCAAGCTTGACAGACTGCCTTACAGCCTGCTTTATCATCAAACAATGAGCACACTTGCATCATGCGGCGAAATGTCGCCTGCGGCGCTTGCGTCACGAGTGCTTTCGCTCAGTTATTTTCACCGCATTTCTCAGGATGATTTCAAATTGTTGCTTCGTCATTTGCTTGAAACCGAGCATTTGCAGAGAACCGAGCAGGGCGGACTGATAGTCGGTCTTGCGGGTGAAAGGCAGATAAATACTTTCAAATTCTATGCGGTTTTCAAAGAAAATGAAGAATACACCGTCCGCTGGGGTTCGCAGGAGCTTGGCACTATTGTTATGCCGCCGCCCGTGGGTGAAAAAATCGCTCTTGCAGGTCATGTCTGGATAGTTGAAGAAATCGACCACAAACGCCTCCTTGTTTACTGTGAACAGGTCAAGGGCAAAGTTCCGGCTTATTTTGGTGAATGCCCTGGAGATATCAACACAAAGGTTCTCGAACGCATGAGGCAGGTTTTGCGTGAGGATAAATCTTATCCTTATCTGATGAAAAACGCCGTTGCAAGGCTTGATAACGCCCGCCATACCGCACGGAATTCGGGCGTTGCCGATGAACCGCTGATTTGTCTCGGCGGCGATATGTGGTGTCTGTTTCCGTGGCTCGGCTCATATGCTTTTCTTGCCATGGAAAGATTTATAAAAGTCAAATGCGCTGACAGGCTCGGCATTACGGGACTTGACAAATCAAGACCTTATTTCATTCAGTTCAAGATGAAAGCGGATAAAGAAGAATTCTTCAGAGTTCTTGCCGAAGCGGAAAAAGAACCGCTTGACCCAATGGAGCTTGTTTATCCGAATGAAATTCCGTATTTTGAAAAATACGATGAGTTTTTACCCGATGATCTGATAAGAAAAGGCTTTGCTTACGGAATCCTCGGTATTGACGAAATGAAAGCAAGAATCAGAAGCTGGAGTCAAGATAATTAAAAAAGCCGCAGTCTCTTGGGACTGCGGCATAATTTTTCTGTTATCCTGCAATAAATCTGAGTATAAGTTTTACAAATCCTGTTATATCGATATAGAATGACGGAGCTTTAAACTCCTTGTCATCAACACCGGAAGTAATAGAATTGATTTTTATTTCGTTTGAAGAGTCGATAGTATTTGCTTCGCCGTTTTCGTCAACAAAAGTTCCCTTTAAGCCAACAAGCTTATCGTCTCTGTAATAGAAATCAAAGCTTGAATCTGCAACAGCAGCAAGGTAGGGGTCAACAGACGCAAGATATTCTTTGATTTCTTCTTCGGTCATTTCTTCAAGATTTACGCCTTCGGGGAGCTGAAGATTGCCGTCTGAAACTGCTTTTTCTGCTATTGCTTTAACATCGGGAACAAAACTTTCAACATAAACCGTTCCGTAGCCTTCAACATCTTTTTCTCCTGCTGACGCAAGCTTTGCATAACCTGCATAATCTGATTCCGTCATGTCAAGATACTTGTCTAATTCACCAAGAACATCATTGATAATAGGTTTAATATCAATAAACTCACTGATATTAAGACAGATTCTCAACAGAGGAATGTATACTTTAATTTTTTCGTCATTGACATAAAGTTTGAAGTCGATTCCCTGAAGCTTTCCTGTTACAACCGCTTTTACATAACGGCTTCCGTCATCTTTTTCATAAATTTTTGCCGAAGCCTTAACGCTTGAAATATTATAGCCGATGTTCTCAAAATTCTCGTCTGAAAAGTCTATGCTTATTGATTTTGTTTCAACAAGCTGATTGATCAGCGTTTCTGTTTTGGTATCTGCGGCAAATGAGCTGACACAGAATACGGAAAGGGTGAGCATTGCGGCTAAAATAATGCTGATTATTTTTTTCATGTTATCAGCCTCCTTTGCCTTAATTGTAAGACTAATTGCAGATAAAGTCAAGCGAAAATATATAAAAAATAAAACAAAGAATTACGATAATTTATATAATCTGACTGAATTTTTGAAACAAAAAGACCTTTTGCAAAAAGCAAAAGGTCGGAAATGGAGCGGACAACGGGAGTCGAACCCGCCTTATCGGCTTGGGAAGCCGGAGTTCTACCGATGAACTATGTCCGCATTTATTAATATATAATTTATATCATTTTAATTGAAAAGTCAATGGAAAAATGCGATTTATAATTATTTTTTAATCAATGATTTGACAAGACATCATAAGCTTAATATAATATAACTAACGGCTTTAATAAATATTCCGAAAGGATGACGAATATGCTTAAAAAATCTTTAATAGCAGAAACCGATGCTGTTTCCGATTCAAAGCAGATTTATCTTGGTGACAGTTACAGAGTGTCGGTTTTAACTCCTCGTCTGATTCGTCTTGAGCAGTCGGTAAACGGGAAATATACTGATTTGCCCAGCCGGACTGTCTGGTTCAGAAATTTTGACCCCGTAGATTTTGAAGTAATCGAAAAGAACGGTAAAATATTTGTCACAACATCAGATATTCAGCTTACAGTTATTAAAAAATCTCTCAGCCCTCTTTGCGTTCGTTTTGCCGACAGCGGAAAGACCGTATCCTGCAAAAAGGAAAAGAATCTAAAAGGTACTCGCAGAACTCTTGATTGTACAAACGGAAAAGCAAAGCTTGACGACGGTCTGATAACCGAAAACGGCGTCTATGTTCTTGACGACAGCAAGAGCTTTCTGATTAATGTAAACGGCGAATTTGTTGCCCGTCAAGGCGGTAAAGATTTATATGTTTTTGCCTACGGAAAGGATTACCGCCAAACAATAATCGATTTCTATAAAATCAGCGGAAGCACACCGCTGATTCCGAGATATGCCCTCGGCGTCTGGTGGAGCAGATATCACCGTTATACCCAAAAGGAATATATTGATTTAATGCTTCGTTTCAAGAGAGAAAATATTCCCTTGACTGTTGCAACCGTTGATATGGATTGGCATTGGACTGATCTGAACAAACAGTTCGGAACTCATTATAAAAGCAGAATCGGTTCATCTTATCCAATAACAGGCGGCTGGACGGGTTATTCATGGGATACGGATCTGTTCCCCGATTACAAAGAATTTCTTAAAACTCTTAAAGAAGAAAACCTGCATGTTACTCTGAATCTTCACCCTGCCGACGGCGTAAGATTCTTTGAAACTCAGTATAATGAAATGGCAAAAGCAATGGATGTTGACCCTGAAAGCAAAGCGGATATTCCATTTGTCTGCGGCTCCGATAAATTCTGGAACGCTTATTTTGATGTGCTTCATAAACCGTATGAGCGTGAGGGCGTTGACTTTTGGTGGATTGATTGGCAGCAGGGCAAAAAATGCGATGTTGACGGTCTTGACCCTCTCATTCCTCTTAATCATTATCATTTTCTTGATAACGGAGAAGACGGCAGAATGCCGCTGATTCTTTCGAGATACAGCGGAATGGGCAGTCACCGTTATCCTCTCGGATTTTCGGGTGATACATATATAAGCTGGAAAACGCTTGATTTTCAACCGTATTTCACCGTTAATGCCGCAAACGCCGCTTATACATGGTGGAGCCATGATATCGGCGGTCATATGGGCGGCAAAAGAGATGATGAGCTTTATATTCGCTGGATTGAGTTTGCCGTTTTCAGCCCGATTCTCAGGCTTCATTCAACAGCAAATGACCTCCTCGGCAAAGAACCATGGAAATACAGAAAGGATATTTGCGAATCGGCAAAGAAATATCTCCGTCTGCGACATTCATTGATTCCATATATTTATACCATGGATTACCGAACTCATAAGCAGGGGATTGCTCTTTGCGAACCGATGTATTATTCATATCCCGATAAAGAGGAAGCTTATTCCGTTCCGAATCAGTATATGTTCGGCTGTGAACTGATGGTTTGCCCGATAACCTCAAAATCCGATAAAAAAACGGGATTCGGCTCTGTCAGAGCGTGGATTCCCGAGGGCAGATGGACGGATATCTTCACAGGCGAGGTTTATATCGGCAGTAAAACACTTGAGCTTAACAGAGAGCTTGAAAACATACCCGTTCTTGCAAAAGAGGGCGCAATAATTCCTCTTTCGGCTGATAAAGGCAACGGCGTTGATAACCCGAAAAAGCTTAAAATCCTTGTTTTCTCAGGCAACGGAAGATTTTCTCTTTATGAAGATAACGGCAAAACAGATTATGACCTGCATAACGCCGTAACGGACTTTGCGGTTAAATTTGATGAAGATAACGCATTAATGACGGTTTCTGTTTCTCAGCCTGTAGGAGATACATCGGTTATCCCCGAAAAAAGAGATATAACATTTATTTTCAAGGATATTGAGCCTGAAAAAGCTGAATGTGACGGCTATGATATGTTTACCGATGAATCGGGAAACGCCAGTTTGACCGTTAAGGATTTTACTGCTCAGGATTCGGCAAATCTTGTTATTAAAAATGCTTTCAGACGGAAATCTGCCGATAAAAAAGAGAAGATAATTGAAGTTTTCTCCCGATTGCAGGGTGATAACACATTAAAATCTTTAATTTACCGTCCGTTCAAAAATTTAAACAGCAAGCAGGAGATTTCAGATAAACTGAAAAGATCTGTTCTTCCTCATTCGTTAAAATCCATTTTGAATGAAAAGCTTGAAGAAGAATAAGCAAAAGTAACATACAAAATGCCGCACGGCAAAAGCGATTATTAGCTTGACCGTGCGGCATATTTTATTTGCTTTGACCGCTGACAATTGAATAATAAATTCTTGATGTTATCTTATAAACAACCGTATAAAGCAGGGCAAAAACAGCTATGCTGATTACGGAAGTTATGATAAATAATGTGGTATTCAACATATTAAATAATGTCAGCAGCTTGCAGATTATCGGGAAAGCAAAGAAATAATGAATAACCGAGACAATTAGCGGCAGCAGGAAAACCGTCAGCATTTGAGAGTTAATGCTTTTCTTGATATCGGTTTTTGTCATTCCGACTTTTTGCATAATCTCAAAGCGTGATTTGTCTTCATATCCCTCTGAAATTTGTTTATAATAGATTATTAAAACTGCGGCAATTATGAAAATCAGGCTGAGAACAATGCCAAGGAAGAATAAACAGCCGTAAGTTCCGTAAAAATCCGTTCTCTGTTCTTCACGGCATTCAACAGAAAAAGAATAACCGTTTCCGACTTTGGTTGATGATTCTTTGAGCGTATCGTGAATTGTTTTAGTTATTTCAATTTGTGTTTCAATTTCGGCGTCTGTATCAAAGCCGTAAATCCAATGAAAATAAAGCATATTTTCGCCGTTATAATCCGAAAGAGACATCAGTTCTTTAATATCGGTTTCATAGCTGTTAACAACAACGAAAACAGTCGGAACAATATCCATTGCCGCCCTTGCATCATCAAAGAAATCATAAAGAACCTTTTTAACTTTGAATGATTTAACCCCCGCAATGGTCAAGGTGTCTTCCTTGAATTTTGTTCTTGAAGAATAAATCAAAACCTGATTTTCTCCGAGTTTTTCATTGGTTCCCATCATTCGGTTATAATCAGCAAGAGGAATAAAGCAAATATTATGAAGTGAATCATATGAAAATGCGTTAATTGTTTTCGGATCGTGCTGAACCGTTCCGCCGTTGAGTGTTCCTGCGATTGCGGCATATCTGTAATCGCTGATATTGACGGCGCTGATTTTACTGTCCGAAATGATTTTTTCAAGCTTTTTTCTTAAAATTTCAATATTTTCATCACTTAACTCGTTAAGCGTTTCATCGGTGTTATCGTGCATTGAACTGATTTCGGTATATATATTTCTCGGATATCGTGTTTTGAGAGAATCCTCTGCGCCGAAATAAAGACAAGCAGTAGAGGAAATCATAACAATAACCATTGTCAGAAGAATGCAAATTGAGGCAAGACCCGCACCGTTCCGTTTCATTCTGTAAATCATGGATGAAACCGAAACGAAATGATTGGTTTTATAATAATAATTATTATTCTTCTGAAGAACTCTGCAAAGCAACACAGAGCCTGATATAAAGATCAGATAAGTTGCGACGATTACTGCAATAACGGCAAAGAAAAATATTGTAAAAGCAGTTAAAGGTCTTTTAATTGAAAGGGCAACGGCATAAGCGCCCGCAAGAATGATAACGCCGCCGATTCCCAGTGCCCAATTGGCTTTTGGGGGCTTTTCTCCGACGCTCTCGCTTTTGAAAAGCTCGGTAGGGTTGGTTTTCCCGATTTGAATAAGAGATTTAATTAATATCAGCAGAAAAATAACGGAAAAAATAATCGCAGTGTAATAAATACTGCTCGGTGCAATGCTGAAAGAATAACTGATATCAGCTTTAACCATGTTCATCAGCCCAAGCTCTGCAAGCTTAGAGAAAGCTACGCCGAAAAACATACCAAACATGAGTGAAACAACGGTAACGATTATCATTTCCCAAAGCATGATAATGCCGATATTCTTTTTATCCATTCCGAGGATGTTATAAAGTCCGAATTCCTTGTTTCTTCTTCTGATCAGAAATGAATTAGAATAAAAAAGAAAAATTAAAGAAAAAATCGCAATTACGATTGACCCGAGGTTAAGAACCGTTTTGATTTCCGTTGAGCCTTTCATTTGTGAAACCGCCTGAGAAGCAGAAAGAAACGAAAGGATATACTGCATGGATATCATTGAAATGCAGGTGACGAAAAAGGGGAAATACAGCTTCTTGTTTTTGCGGATTCCGTCGAAAGCAAGCTTCGGATAAATTGATCCTCTCATTTTTCTTCACCGCCCGTTGCCATCATTGTGAGAGTATCCGAAATCATCTGATAAAACTGTTCGTCGTTTCGTCCGCCTTTGTAAATCTGATGAAAAACTTCGCCGTCTTTAATAAACAAAACTCTTTTTGCTTTGCTTGCCGCTTTAACGGAGTGGGTAACCATTAGAATTGTCTGACCGAATCCGTTAATCAGTTCAAAAAGTGACAATAATTCGTCGGTTGCCTTTGAGTCAAGAGCGCCTGTCGGTTCATCGGCAAAAATAAGCTTTGGGTTTGTTATTAATGCTCTTGCAACTGCGGCTCTTTGCTTTTGACCGCCCGATATCTCATAAGGGTATTTTTTCAGAATTTGAGTTATGCCGAGCCTTTCTGCTATCGGCATAAGTCGGCCGTTCATTTCTTTATAGTTTTTGCCTGCAAGAACAAGCGGAAGATAAATATTATCCTCAACCGTAAAAGTATCAAGCAGGTTAAACTCCTGAAAGACAAAACCGATGTTATCACGGCGGAAAGCCGCAACCTGAGAGTCTTTAATGTCTGAAAGATTGTTACCGTCGAGCACAATCGAACCCTCGGTCGGCTTGTCAAGGGATGCGAGAATATTGAGCAGGGTAGTTTTGCCCGAACCCGATTCACCCATTATCGCCGCATATTCGCCCTTATCGAGACTGAATGTTACATTTTTCAGCGCTTCAACCTTGTTGCCTCCGAAACGGGTTGTATAAATTTTTTTAACTCCGTTCGCTTCCAATAAACTCATAACAAAAATCCTCCTTTGGAATTTCTGTTAATATTTTATCAAAAAGGGATTTGCATCGCCATAGAATCGGCTTACAAATCCCACTTGAAATCTAACAGTTTTGTAAGATTTTTATTCAAATTCGATTTTTCTTCTGCTCAGATCAAGCTTTATTACCGTTCCGACATCAACGGTTGATTCGGCGGAAATGCCGTGCTTCAGATTTGAGCATATACGCTTGCAAAGATACAGCCCAATGCCGCTTGCTTTTTTGTCGGTGCGTCCGTTATAGCCTGTATAACCCTTTTCAAATATTCTCGGCAGATCTTCGGGAGCAATTCCTATGCCCGTGTCACGGATGCAAAGAGTTTTCGGGCTTTCAAGGGTTATTGAAATGCCGCCGCTTGAAGTGTATTTCAAAGCGTTTGAAATAATTTGCTCAATAACAAACATCAGCCATTTTTCATCTGTCAGAACCATAACATTCAGCGGTTCATAGTTAAGACTTAGCTTGCAGGTTATAAAGTCTCCCGCAAATTTGCGGACTGCCTGCCGAACAATTGAATCAAGGTCATATTCTTTGATAACATAGTCCGTACTTTCCGAATCAAGGCGTAAAAAGGTCAGCACCATGTCAACATACTGCTCAATTCTGAAAAGGTCCGATGAAAGCTTTCTCGAAAGCTCCGAATCCTCGTTTTGCAGATTCAGCCGCATTGAAGCAATCGGCGTTTTGATCTGATGAACCCAAACGGTGTAATAATCAACCATTTCGGAATATTTGATATTCATTTTTGAACGAAAATCGGTTTGTTCCTGAACAATCAGGCTGATAATTCTCTGATAATCGGTGTCATCAACGGTTCTGTCAAATGAAATCGAATCAGAAATAATATCCGTCAGACTTTTAATGCACCTGAGTATATCATGCTTTTTTCTGACTTTTGAAAAATCATATAACATTATCATTAAGCCGATAATCAGACAAAGAGCCGAGGGATAAATTACTGCTTCAAGCGGTAAATGATAAAGATAAAAAGAAATAATAAAAATCAAGCAGAACAAAATTCCCGCAGTAATTCCGAGAATATGCTGTTTCAGGTATTTCAAAAACAGTTTCATGCCGTGTCCTTCCGTTAATCGGCGATAATATAACCAACGCCGAATTTTGTTGTTATAAAATCTTCAAGACCGAACGAACCGAGCTTTTTCCTAAGGCGGTTAATATTGACCGAAAGCGTGTTTTCATCAACAAAGCAGTCGGTTTCCCAAAGCTGTTCCATTATCTTTTCACGGCTCACAACCTTGCCTTTGTTACTCATCAGAATATAAAGAATGCGGAATTCGTTTTTGCTCAGCGGTATTTTTTCTCCCGAATATGTAAGAGTGTTATCCGCCGTGTTTAAAAGAGCGTTTCTGTGCTCAAAAATTGAAACGGAAGATGAAAAATCATAGGTTCTTCTCAGCAAAGCGTTGATTTTTGCCATAAGCACGCTTTGGTCAAACGGCTTTGCAATAAAATCATCCGCTCCGAGGTTCATAGCCATAACGATATTCATATTATCCGAAGCGGAGGATATGAAAATAAGGGGAACTTTTGAGACTTTTCTGATTTCGGTGCACCAATGATAGCCGTTAAAAAAGGGGAGTGATATGTCTAAAAGAATGATGTGTGGCTCAAATTCCGAAAATTCGGAAAGAATGTTGCGAAAGTTTTGAGCGCACTTAACTTCAAGCTCCCATTTTTCTGCCTGTGACTTAACAGCCTCGGCAATTCCCCGGTCATCCTCAACGATAAACAGTCGATACATGTTTGCCTCCGTTTTTCTGCATGAAAATATACTTGTTTCTCCGAATATTATAAACGAATATCTTTTTAATTTCAATAGCCTGTATTTTCTATAATTTGAAAATAGAAAAAACGGCTCAAATCCGAAGATTCAAGCCGTAAAATAAACATTATTATTCCCATTCCACCGTGGCAGGGGGTTTTTGAGTGATATCATAAACAACTCTGTTAACGCCCTTGACCTCGTTCGTGATTCTGCTTGAAGCTTTTGCAAGAACATCAAACGGAATCCTTGCCCAGTCGCAAGTCATAAAATCATCGGTTGTGACGGCTCTGAGTGCGACAAGGTGGTCATAGGTTCTTGAGTCGCCCATAACTCCGACGCTCTTTGTGTCGGTCAAAACTGCAAAATACTGATTGATGTTTCGTTCAAGCCCTGCATTAGCAATTTCCTCTCTGAATATTGCGTCTGCGTCACGGAGAATTTCAAGCTTATTCTTTGTGATATCTCCGAGGCATCTGACCGCAAGACCGGGCCCGGGGAACGGCTGACGCCAAACGAGAAACTCGGGAACACCGAGCTCAAGACCGACTTTTCTGACCTCATCCTTGAAAAGATTTCTTAAAGGCTCAATAATTCCGTCAAAATCAACATTCTCGGGCAGACCGCCGACATTGTGGTGGCTCTTGATAACGGCGGCGTCGCCCGTTCCGCTTTCAATAACATCGGGATAAATCGTGCCCTGCATGAGATAATCCATTCTGCCGAGCTTCCTGGATTCTTCTTCAAATACTCTGATAAATTCTTCGCCGATAATCTTTCTCTTGCGCTCGGGCTCGCTGACTCCGCTGAGCTTTGAGAGGAATCTGTCCTCACAGTTAACTCTGATTAAATTAAAATCAAAGGCGGCGGCAAATTCTTTTTCAACCATATCGCCTTCATTTTTTCTCATCAGACCGTGGTCAACGAAAATACAGGTGAGATTTTTGCCGATTGCCTTGCTCATCAGAGCGGCACAAACCGAGGAATCAACTCCGCCCGAAAGAGCGCAGAGAACCTTTTTATCGCCGAGCATTTCTCTGTATTTTTTGATGGATTCTTCAACAAAATCCGACATTATCCAGTCGCCTTTGCAGCCGCAAATGTCAAAAAGGAAATTTTTGAATATTTCCGTTCCGTATTCCGTGTGATTGACTTCGGGGTGGAACTGAACGGCATATAGCCTCTTTTCGGGGTTTTCCATTGCGGCGCAGGGGCAGTCGTCGGTTACGCCGGTAACGGTAAAGCCCTCGGGAATAACTTCAATATAATCTCTGTGGCTCATCCAGCAAATGTTGTTCTCGGGGAATCCGTTGAGAAGAGAGCCGCTTTTTTTATGAAGTTCAATTTTTCCGTATTCGCTTGCGCCTGCATTGGCGTTGACCTTTCCGCCGGCAAGATGAGCCATTAGCTGAGCGCCGTAGCAAATTCCGAGAACGGGAACGCCGATTTCAAGAATTTCTTTGGAATAAGTGGGGGATTTGGGGTCATAAACGCTGTTCGGTCCGCCCGTGAAGATTATGCCTTTGTAGTTTTGTGCTTTTATCTCGTCAATCGGCGTTTTGTAGCTCTTAATTTCCGCATAAACACACAGGTCACGCACCCTGCGAGCAATGAGCTGATTATACTGTCCGCCGAAATCGAGAACAAGAATTTTTTCTCTCATTATTTCGCTTCCCTTCAAACGATAAAATACATCCTTTTGTGTTACATTATAATATTTCGTTTTTTATTTGTAAATATTTTTGATGAAAAAATTATAATAAAAATGGCAGACCGCCGGTTAAAGCGGTCTGCCGTAAAAATTACTCAGATATTACTTATCGTTTTTCTTTTTCTTTGCAATGATGATTGCCGCAGCTGCGGATGCCGCAAGAGCTGCAAAAGCCGCTATACCTATCTTTGCTGAACCTGTTGACGGAATATCACCGTCTTCAACTTCCTTAATCTGCTCCCATTTTGCTTCAAAGGTAAGATCTGACTTGCCCATCTTTTCGGGAACTTCGGGATTCCAGCCTGCAAACTCATAGCCGTCCTTTGAGGGGTCAGCGGGAACGGGAATGCTCTTGCCTTCAATAACCTTATAGGTCTTATAAACATTGCCGTCAACCTTATAGGTTACCGTATGAGTCTTGCTGATAGCTGTTGCTGCGCCGATTATTGCAATAACGCCGCCGACGATTGCAACGCCTGTGATGGCAGCTGCTCCTGCGCCTGCGATAGCGGCAATGATTCCGCCTGCAATAACTGTTCCGCCGATAACGAGAGTTACAAAGTCCTTATCTACTTCAAACTGTGCATTGAAAGTGAGATCTTCATTGGGCATTGTTTCGGGAACTTCGGGATCCCAACCGACGAATTTCTGACCGAATTTTTCGGGATCTTCGGGAACGGGAATCTTTTCGCCTTCGGTTACATCATAAGTCTCATAGGTCTTGTCGCCTACCATGTAAACAACATTGCCGTTTCTGAGCCATTTTGCGGTAAATACGATATCTTTTGCAGGAACTGTTTTATAATGGGTGTAAAGATTATTGCCTTCGGAATCAAACCAACCGCCAAATACACTTGTTTCACTTGTGGGATCATCAGGAATTGTTGCGGAAATGTCTGAACCGTAAGGAACGGTTGAAGAAGAAATCTCTTCGCCTTCGCTAATGTAGGTAACTTTATAGTTATTTACAGTCCATGATGCGTAAGCCTTGAGATTTTCGTTCGGCATTGTTTCGGGAAGAGCGATAACTTCGTTTTCCGTTGTGCCGAGAATCCAGCCGTTAAAGGTGAAGCCTTCTTTTTCGGGTGCTGCGGGAGGGGTGATTTTATCGCCTGCCTTATAGGTCTGAGGCTCGCCGAACTGCTCGTTTTCAGCAGTATAATAAGTTACGGTGTATTCAGAGCTGTTATCGCCGTACTGAGCATAAAGAACAACTCTTTCACCGTCATTGACCGTGAGGTTGCTGACCTTTGCGCCGGGAGCATAGTTTGTTCCCGAGCCGTTCTCTGCGGTGTTCCATCCGCTGAGAACCTTGCCTTCAAGAGTTACCTTGTCAGCTGTGGGGAGAGTGATTTCCTGGCCGTATTTTGCATTTGTAACATCAATGCTGCCTGTGCCTTCGCCAAGCTCATAAACAACGCTGTATTCAATCGGATTAAAAGCGATTGCAACGATGTTGCCGGATTCAAAAGCAGTAACAGCGTTAACAAAATCGCTGTTAGCGGAAATTGCCGCCGTGCCGTTTGCTTTGTAGCCTGCGGGAGCGGCGGGAACGGTGTAACTGTTATAATAAGTATTACCGCTCTCAGCAGCAGTTTCTTCTTTTGCGGTTAAGCCCTTGAATGATTCGGAGCCGTAGTTGGCTGCTGTTTCATCCTTAACGCCGTTAACGGTCGCAAAGAAATAACCGCCTGAAATTGTGTCACCCGATTCAACATCAACAGTTGTTATGGGTTTTTCGTCAGCGTCGGTTCCGAAGCTTGAGCCGCTGACCGTAACGGTTTTTGCGGCAAAGCCGATAAGGGGTGTGGTCGTCAGAACGAAAGCCAAAGCAAGAGCAATGGCCAAAAAGCTTTTCATTCTGTTCTTCATAGATTTTTGTCCTCCGTTTTAATGAAATTTTTCAAAGATTTAAAGATTAATCGGTTAATAAGGCGCTTGACCGTTTTAAAACGGTTCCCCCTCCGATGCCTTAAAACCCGAAAAATCGCATAAATCCTCAAAGCAATAATATTATACTTTTTCGGTTATTCAATGTCAACCGAAACGGGGCATTGTTAAAAAAACAGTAACAGTCTGTTCTTATATTAATGCGAAATCAGAAATAATCAAATAATGTTTTTCTCATTTCCGTCAATAATTCGGACAATGTTCGGCAAGTGTCTGATAAAAATTAATGAGGCGCAGGATGCGGCAAAAATGAAATTTATATATCTGTTTTCCGAGCTGAAAAGAGAAACAAGCAGGGGATATACTCCGGCGGTTATCAATGAAGCAAGCGATACTTTCTTTGAAATCAGAACAATAACTGCAAATAATGAAATAAGAATTAGTGCTGTAAGCGGAAATACTGCTGTTGACGCTCCTGCGGCGCATGCAACGCCTTTTCCGCCTTTAAAGCCGAAGAAAACGGGAAAAGCATGACCGAGTTGAACGAAAAATCCCGAAAAAAGAACGCTTACATAAGGCGCATTTCCGAAAGTAACGAAGCATTTTGCAATCATAACAACCGCAAATGCTTTTAAAAAGTCGAATGCAAGCACAGCCGCACCCGCTTTTTTGCCGTGGACTCTCATAGCGTTTGTTGCTCCCGCATTTCCGCTGCCCTGAGTTCTTAAATCCGTTCCGTAAAGCTTTTTTGAAATAATTAATGCAGGATTGATGCTTCCGATAAGATATGAGATAACGCTAAAAATAATAATGTATTTCATATAATAATCACCCGTTCAAATTATAACCTGAATTTGCTAAAAAATGAGCCGCAACGATTTTTATGCATCGTTACGGCTTAATGTCATTATTTCAGTTTTTCTCTTATCTCATTAATAGTCATTTCACGAAGCTTTCCCTTTTCTGCGTGAAAGCATCTTTCGCCAAGCTCAAAGATATGTATATCGTTTTTGAAAGAGTCAGAATATACATTGATAAATTTCGCATCGGGGAGAGCTTCTTTGATTCTGAGCGGCTTTTGCTTATCCTTGCAGTTATAGCCGATTATTCTGCCTGTTTTCGGATTCATTCTTGTTGCAATAAGCGTATGAACCTTATATTTGTCACAAATCGGTTTCAAGAAGAATTCGGGAGAAGCGGAGCAAACAACAACCGGTCTTTCTCTGCCTTTCGGCTCAAATAAGGGATAAATATTTTTTTGTTCTTTTTCCCAAAACTTTTTTGCCATTTTTTCACCGTCAATAAAACGAAGAAACGAAAAGCATCTGCCCTTGAAGCTGTCGCCGAAGCCGAGAAAGAAAAGCAAAAGATTAATCGCAAGCCAAGGGGTAATTAATATCAGATACGGTCTGTGCAGAATGCAGTAAAACAGAAAAACCGTTTCTGAATCGTGCGGATAAACAGTTTTGTCAAAATCATAGAGGTCAAAAACATTTTCAGACATTGAATGTAACCCTTTCGCCCGTAAGTTCAACGGGTATTTCCTTTTTGCCGATAATAACCGTGTGTTTTCCCTTGCCTTCAAGAGTATACTTGACTGCTTTTCCGTTTTTCCATTCAATATCAACGGTTACTCCGCCTTTTGCAAGCAGACCGCTGATTTTTCCGTCTTTCCATTTTGAAGGCAAAGCTGGAAGAATATAAATTCTGTCCTCATGGCTCTGCATAAGCATTTCGGTTATTCCGCTGACAAAGCCGAAATTGCCGTCAATCTGGAACGGGGGATGGGCGTCAAAAAGGTTTTCGTATGTTCCGCCGCCGCTCATTCGGGTTTTGCAAATGCTTTTAACGGGTCTGAGCTGCATTTCAATCAGTTTTAATGCGTGGTCGCCGTCAAAAAGTCTTGCCCAGAAGTTGATTTTCCAGCCAAGGCTCCAGCCTGTGCCGTTGTCTCCTCTGCGTTCAAGAGTTCTGCGGCAGGCGGCGGCAAGCTCGGGTGTTTTGTCGGGAGAAATCATTTCGCCCGGATGCAGTCCGTAAAGATGGGAGCAATGTCTGTGATGAAGCTCGGTTTCCGGATAATCGTCGTCAAATTCAAGAAGCTGACCGTCGCTTCCGATTTTGAATCCTGCCATTTTCGGGAGAGTTTCTTTGAGCTTTTGCTCAAAATCCGAATCCTTATTAAGAATTTCACAGCATTTGATGCAGTTTTCAAAAAGCTCACGGGCAATTGTCATTGACATCGTGCTGTATTTCCCGACGCTGCAATCCTTACCTTGATATGAAAAAGAGTTTTCAGGCGAAGTACCGGGAGCAAGAACAAGCTTTCCGTTATACTCGGTCATTATGTCAAGATAGAATTCAGCCGCCTTTTTCATAATCGGATAGGCTGTTTCTCTGAGAAAATCAATATCGTTTGTGTATTCATAATGCTCAAAAAGATGTCTGCAAAACCAGCCCGATGAACCGTGCCAGAATGCCCATTGAGCGCTGCCCGAAACGGGTGTTGAAAGCCGCCAAAGATCAACATTATGATGAGCAACCCAGCCTTTAGCGCCGTATTGTTCGGCGGCTGTTTTTTCACCGCTGACGCTTAATTCCTTAATCATTTCAACAAGAGGAAGGTTAATCTCAGGCATACGGCACATAAGAACGGGCCAATAATTCATTTCGGTGTTGATATTTACCGTATAATTTGAATTCCAGGGTGGTGAAATTTTATCGTTCCAGATTCCCTGAAGCGTAGACGGCTGAGAGCCGGGTCTTGATGAGGAGATTGAAAGATATCTTCCGTAGTTATACATTAATGTAATTAATGAATTATCATTTTTGTCCTTTTTGAAAAGAACAAGTCTTTTATCGGTTGCAATATCGTCTCTGCCGCCGCCTATATCAAGAGAAACTCTGCCGAAAAGTTCGGAATAATCCTTTATATGCTCACTTTTAAGAGCTTCGTAATCATCGACGGATTCGATTCTCTCCATGCAAGGAGTTATATACTCTTTCCCTTCAAGATAGGGGTGTTTATTCCAGCCGTTAAAGCTTGTTTCGCAGGTGAAAAACAGCACGGCTTCCGTTGCGTCACAGACTTTTAAAAGGTTTTCCGTGCATTCCGTTCTGCCGTCGGTAATAACCTTGACAGCCGCTCTGAATCTGATTCCTCTTTTTTGAGGTTCGTCATAATAAGCCTTTTTAGCCGCTTCATTGTTAACGTTGTTTTCGCCCGGGCATTCGCCGTCAAGAATAACGCAGTTGTTTTCGGTAAAGCTGTTGCCTCTGAGCTTTGTGCTCAGACCGACCGAAAAGCTCATTTTTCCGCCGTCGCTTGTCAGTTTTGCGGCAATAACCTTTGCCGGATAAGATGCAAAATACTCTCGTTTATATTTAATTCCGGAGCAGGTAAATTCAACAGTCGAAACAGCATTTTCAAGATTTAGACTTCTTTTATAATCTTTGATTCGCCCTTTAATTGAAAAATCTATATCAAGGTTTCCGAGCGGCATATAAGCCTGGCTCCAGACGCTTTGAAAATTCTTTTGGATTTCTTCCTGCGCTTCATTGAGCTTGCCTTCAAGAGCAAGGTCTCTTGCCTTTTTGAAAGATTCGGGAGCTCCCGGTTTAACGGTATTCTTCGGCGTTCCCGTCCAAAGCTCATCGTGATTTAAGCACAATAATTCTTTTTGCGGCGTTCCGTATATCATGGCGCCCAAAGTTCCGTTGCCGATAGGCAGGCTTTGAGTCCATGCCTTTGACGGCGAAGTATAAAAAAGAGTAGTTCCTGCTGCCATAACTTTTCTCCAATCTGTATTTCATAAAGTTTTTAATCATTATACACTATGGGCATATGGTAGTCAATCAATAAAAATTATAAATTAACAAACGATAATATCAATAAAATTTTCTTGCATTTTATTTGCTTTTGGTGTAAAATCAAAATATCTGAGCTTTGGAGAGATTGATTATGTCAGAAAACTTTCAGGCAAAAATAGACGCTGTTTACGGTTCGCTTTCAAAAGGCAACAAAAAAATAGCGGATTATATTAAGGATAACTATGAAAAAGCGTCTTTTATGACTGCCGCAGGTCTCGGCGAAGCCGTTGGGGTCAGCGAATCAACGGTTGTCCGTTTTGCCGCAAATATCGGATTTAAAGGTTATCCCGAGCTTCAGAAATATCTTCAGGAAATGGTTAAAAGTCAACTGACGAGCGTTCAGAGAATGGATGTTGCCGCAAGCAGATTTGACGGCGACGATTTTATTGACACGGCTCTCTCTGCTGATATTGAGATGATTAAAGCAACCAGAGACGGCGTTTCCCGTGAAGCATTCGGAAAAAGCGTTGATGCGATCAATTCCGCAAAAAAGATTTATATTCTCGGTGTCAGAAGCTCTGCTTCTCTTGCAAGCTTTGCGGCTTTTTATCTGAGATTTCTTTATGAAAATGTAGTTCTTATTGACACTTCGGCGGCAAGCGAGCTGTTTGAGCAGATGTTCCGCATAGGCAAAGACGATGTTTGCATTGCAATAAGCTTTCCGAGATATTCAAATCAAACGGTTAATGCTCTGTCTTTTGCAAAAGACAGGGGCGCAACGATTATTTCAATAACCGACGGAGAAATGTCGCCGATTGCTCCCTTTGCAACTCATCTTCTTGTTGCAAAAAGCAGTATGGTTTCATTCGTTGATTCGCTTGTTGCTCCGCTCAGTCTTGTCAATGCGCTTCTTGCGGCTTCGGCAAGAAAGAAGCGTGAGGATGTTTATAACGATTTCAAAAAGCTTGAAACGATTTGGGATAAATACCATGTTTACCGAACAGGCGGGGAGGACGGCGAATGAAAACCTCTTTGCTTGTTGTCGGCGGCGGTGCGGCAGGATTGATGGCGGCGGGTACTTCGTCTGAAATGGGAGCTGAAACTATTGTTCTTGAGCGAAATGACCGACCCGGCAGAAAGCTGATGATAACCGGCAAGGGCAGATGCAATGTCACAAACAACTGCCGTTCGCTTCAAGAGCTGATTTCAAATGTTCCGAGAAACGGCAGATTTCTTTACGGCGCATTTTCACGCTTTATGCCGCAGGATGTTATGGATTTTTTTGAAAGTTGCGGCGTTGAGCTTAAAACCGAAAGGGGAAACAGAGTTTTTCCCGTTTCAGATAAAGCTTCCGATATTGTTGATGCGCTTGAAAAGTTTGCAAAGCGCAGAGCAAGATTCATGAAAGGCAGAGCCGTTGAACTTTTGAGCCGTGATGACCGTGTAATCGGTGTTAAAACCGAGGATGGGCAACAGATATTTGCCAATAAAATTATTATTGCAACAGGCGGAATGTCTTATCCTGCAACCGGTTCGACCGGCGACGGTTATGAGCTTGCAAGGCAGGCGGGTCACAATATTATTCCGATATCTCCGTCTCTTGTTCCGCTTGAAATTCATGAGGGATTTTGCTCAGAGCTTATGGGGCTTTCGCTCAGAAACAGCGCAATTAAAGTTGTTGACACCGAAAACGGCAAAACCGTCTATGAAGATTTCGGAGAAATGCTTTTCACTCATTTCGGCGTATCTGGCCCGATGATTCTGAGCGCTTCCGCTCATATGCGGGATATGAAAAGCGGAAAGTATAAAATCTTTATAGATTTAAAACCCGCTCTTGATTTTGAACAGCTTGACGCCCGAATTTTAAGAGATTTTTCCGAAAATACAAACAGAAATTTTATAAATGCGCTGAATTCGCTTTTACCCAAAAAGCTTGTCCCCATTATTGTCAGGCTCAGCGGAATCGGCATTTCAACAAAGGTTAATCAGGTAACAAAGGAGCAAAGGCACGGACTTGTCAATCTGCTTAAAGGGCTTTGCGTTACCGTCACCGGCTTCAGACCCGTTTCGGAGGCTATAATAACTTCGGGCGGAGTTGATATTTCGCAGATTAATCCGAAAACCATGGAATCTAAGCTTTTAAAAGGCTTGTTTTTTGCCGGCGAGGTTATTGATGTTGATGCCTATACGGGCGGATTCAATCTTCAGATTGCATTCTCGACAGGCAGGCTTGCGGGTCAGAGTGCGGCAGAAGAAATAATTAACAGCAGGGAGTTCAGATAATGAGTTGTGAAATTATAAATGTTGCGGTTGACGGGCCTGCCGGTGCAGGCAAAAGCACGGTTTCCCGTGCGGCTGCAAAAGAAATGGGTTATATTTATGTTGACACGGGCGCATTATACCGTGCCGTCGGCGTTAATACTCTGAGAAACGGAATTGATACAAAGGACAGGCAGGCTGTAGCCGAGAGTCTTTCGGATATCAGCGTTGATCTTGCTTTTGAAAACGGAGAACAAAAAGTATTGCTCAACGGTGAAGATGTTTCTTCCGAAATCAGAACTCCCGACGCATCAATGGCGGCATCCGATGTTTCCGCTGTTCCTAAAGTCAGAGATTTCCTGTTTGACCTTCAAAGAAACATTGCATCAAAGAATAACTGCATAATGGACGGCAGGGATATCGGCACGGTGGTTTTGCCGAATGCCAAGGTTAAAGTATTTCTGACTGCATCGCCTGAGGAAAGAGCAATGCGCAGATTCAGAGAGCTTTCCGAAAAAGGAAGCTCAGTCAAATATGAAGAAGTGCTTGAAGATTTAATTAAAAGGGATTATAATGATTCTCACAGGGAAATTGCTCCCCTGAAACAGGCTGAGGACGGAATCCTGCTTGACACAACAGGCATGACTCTTGAGCAGTCTGTTGAAAGCTTAATAAAAATCATTAAGGAGAAAGTGTAATGGAAGGCTTTGATTATTCAAAGGTTGAAGAACATAAAATCTATGATATTCTTCGTCCGCTCGGAAAATTAGTTAACAGAACACAGTATAAAATCGAATATGTCGGAACGGAGAATATTCCCGCTGAGGGCGGATTTATTCTTGCGTCAAATCATATGTGCGCTCTTGACCCTCTTTTTATCGCAATAGGCATGGAGAAAAGACAGCTTCATTTCATGGGCAAAAAAGAGCTTTTTGAAAATCCGATGATAAAATGGTTCCTTTCAACGGTTAACGGATTCCCGATTGTCAGAGGCGGTGCAGATTCCGAAGCAATGAATTACGCTATCAGAATCGTTAAAGAAGGAAAAATTCTCGGTATTTTCCCCGAGGGTACACGCTCAAAAGACCATAAGCCCGCTAAAGCCAAGTCCGGCGTTGCCGTTATTGCAAAGGCGGCAAAATCCGATATACTTCCGGTTTCAATCTATTCTGCCGATGAAATGAAAAAGCATACAAAGCTTACCATTCGCTTCGGAGAAGTTATTCATTTTGATGAACTCGGTTTAAATGACGAGAGCACACGCACCGAATTGAAAGATGCCGCCGCTCATGTTATGGATAAGATTACCGAGCTTTGGGAGATGGGTCATTGCGAATAACTCTTGCCGAAACAGCGGGTTTTTGCTTCGGAGTTAACCGAGCGGTTACGATGGCTTATGATATTGCTGAAAAAGTAAAAAAAGCCGCAACTCTCGGCGAACTGATACACAACGGATTTGTAACATCTGAGCTTGAGAAAAAGGGGATCAGAATTATATCTTCTCCGTCTCAGGCAGAAAAAGGTGAAACCGTTATTATCCGAGCTCACGGAGTTGCCAAAAGCGTTTATGATGAGCTTATCGGCATTGGCTCGGAAATTTGCGACGCAACCTGCCCGTTTGTAAAGAAAATCCATAAAATTGTTGAAGAAAATTCTTCGCCCGATATTCCTGTTTTCATCGCCGGAGATCCGAATCATCCCGAGGTTATGGGTATAAAAGGCTATTGCCTCGGAGAATCTTATGTCTTTAACAATGCCGAAGAACTTGAAAAAACAGCAATAGATAACCTTGAATTATTCAAAAAGCGAATAATAGTTGTCTCACAAACGACATTTTCGCAAAATGAATGGAAAAAATGCAAAGAAAAAATAAAAATATACTGTACAAATGCAAAAATATTTGATACAATATGTCTTGCAACTCAAAAAAGACAGAATGAAGCCGCCGAGCTTTCAAAGAAAAGCGATTTGGTGATAATAATCGGAGGGCGGCACAGTTCAAACACCGCTAAGCTTAAAGCGGTATGCAGTGAAAACTGCAAAACATATTTGGTGGAAAGAGCCGATGAGCTCAGGACCATAGACTTTTCTAATATCGCCGAAATCGGCGTCACGGCAGGGGCATCGACCCCTTCCGCAATAATTAAGGAGGTACTTTTAGAAATGTCCGAAATCGTAAATGAAACCACAAATATTCAGGTAGAGGAGGTGCCTTCTAAAGCCACGATCACAGACGATATGGATTTTTCCGAAGCGCTTGAAGCTTCTCTGAGCAATATGAGCACAGATCAGCATGTTAAGGGCGTTGTTATGGGAATCACTCCCACCGAAATCCAGGTTGATATCGGCAGAAAGCATGCCGGATTTGTTCCCATGGATGAATACAGCGCAGATCCTTCGGCAAATGCCGCAAAAGAGCTTAAAGTCGGTGATGAGATTGATCTTATCATCATGAAAACCAATGACGCAGAAGGCACGGTTATGCTTTCAAAGAAGCGTTATGATGCTCAGAAAACATGGAATGATGTTTTCGACGCTGCCGAGGACGGCAGAATTCTTGAAGGCGTTGTTACCGATGTTGTCAAGGGCGGCGTTCGTGTTCTGACTAACGGCGTGCGTGTATTTATTCCTGCATCACATGCAACAGAGCGCCGTGATGAGTCGCTTGATTCTCTGCTCAACAAGACCGTTAAATTCCGTATTATTGAAGTTAACAAGCAGCGCAAGAGAGCTGTCGGTTCAATCCGTTCAGTCCTTAAAGAGGAGAGAAATGCCGCCGCTGAGGCTTTCTGGGCTCAGGCTGAGGTCGGCAAGAAGTATACTGGCGTTGTTAAGTCAATGACAAACTACGGCGCATTCGTTGATATCGGCGGCGTTGACGGAATGGTTCACATTTCCGAAATGTCATGGAAACGCATCAAGAACCCCTCAGAGGTATTTGAAATCGGTCAGGAAGTTGAAGTTTATATCAAGGCTCTTGACGCAGAAAACAAGAAAATTTCTCTCGGCTACAGAAAAGACGAGGACAACCCCTGGGAGATTCTCAGAAAGAATTATCCCGAAGGATCGGTTGTTGAAGCTGAAGTTGTCGGCTTGACCACTTTCGGCGCATTTGCAAGAGTTATTCCCGGCATCGACGGTCTTATTCATATTTCACAGATTGCAGACCGCCGCATCAATAAGCCTGAGGATGTTCTCAAGGTTGGCGACAAGGTAACCTGCAAGATTACCGCTATTGATTTTGATAAGAAGCGTGTCAGCCTTTCAATCCGTGCCCTTCTTGAGCCTACAGAAGAAGCAGACGAAGCTGTTTCCGAAGAAGCTCCGGCAGAAGAAGCTGAAGCAGAAGCTCCTGCGGCAGAAGACGCCGAATAATTAAAGTATTTTGCCGCCCGCAGTTTTTCTGTGGGCGGTTTTTAAAATAAGCACGGTTTTTGGAGTGATATATATTACTAAAAAGAATAAATTCCTGGGTCCGCTTTATTGCATCCTTGCCGCTGTAATCTGGGGGCTTTCTTTTGTGGCTCAGAACGAAGGCAAGGCTATCGGCACTTTCACTTTCAACGGAATAAGAACTTTGCTCGGCGGTGTTGCGCTTCTTCCCGTTGCGGCTTTGAGCTTAAAGAAAGATAATTCAAAATTACCTGAGGGAGAGAAGAAAAGAATTCCCTTTAAAGAAATTGCTATCGGAGGTTTATGCTGCGGCATTCCGCTTTTCATCGGCGGAAATCTTCAGCAGCATGCTTTTAACTTTATTGATGTCGGAAAGGTAGGATTTATTACTGCTCTTTATATGGTGCTCGTTCCCGTTTTCGGCATTTTTTTGAAGCAGAAAGTAAAGCTTAATGTCTGGTTCGGCGTTCTTTGCGGAGTATTCGGCCTTTATTTTCTCAGTATTCCAAAAGGCAGTTTTTCAATTGGCAAGGGTGAATTGATAACGGTTTTATGTGCGGTTGCCTTTGCCGTTCATATTCTTGTTATCGACCATTTCTGCAAAACAGTCAACAATGTTGCGCTTTCCTGCGCCCAATTTTTTGTTGCGGGAACGCTTTCAATTATATGCATGTTCATTTTTGAAGAACCGAAAATCAGCGAAATTCTCGGTTCAACGGTTCCGATTCTCTATGCGGGAATTATGAGCTGCGGCGTTGCGTTCACTCTCCAGATTTTCGGTCAGAAATATGCAGAGCCTGCGGTTGCGTCGCTCCTTCTTTGCCTTGAATCTGTTTTCTCTGTCATTTTCGGTTGGCTCATTCTCAATCAAAAGCTTTCTTCAAGAGAAGCTTTGGGTTGTGTTATAATGTTTGTTGCGATTGTTCTGACTCAAGTACCGGCAGAAAGTTTTAAATTAAAGAAAAAATCAAATTAGTATGAGGAGCGTTGTATATGCTTAACAGAATTATAGCTGTTTTCATGTCTGCCGTTATATCTCTTACGGGAATGGTTTATTCCGCTGTTAATAACATAATTGATTCGGCAGCTGAGCTGATATTCGGAATTCCTTATACAGCCGAGGCAATAAAAGCCGATTTTTTCGGCGATATGGATGAATCGGATGTTATTCAGATTGATGAAAATAACGGCATAATTGATGATAAACTCGTTGTTTTCCTAAATCCCGACCTTGGATTCATAAAGAAGATGAATGTACTCTCGGAATGCGGCGGCGTTCTTTCAGGCTGGTGCGCTCCCGCAAATCTCTATGTCATCAGCACTCCCGATATGTCATATGATGAAGCCGTAAGCAAATGCGAAAAGCTTAACGCAATTGACGGCGTTGAGCTTTCGATTCCCGCTTCCGTTTCAAAGACTTCATGCAACTACACTCCGAATGATCCTTTCGGCTCAAGCCAATCCTCCGAAACGGTTTGGGATGAAATAAAACCTCTCGGCAATAATTGGTGGCTTGAAGCAATAAATGCAAGGCAGGCATGGGATTATTTCGATTATTTCAATACCGTTAAAATAGGAATCGTTGATGCGGGCTTTGACACGGAACACCCTGAACTTGCGGGCAAAATTTCTTTCCCGAGCAGTAAAGAGAAAGACAGAAACATTGCCGATGATCATGGGACTCATGTTGCCGGAATTATCGGAGCGAATATGGATAATGAAGTCGGAATTGCAGGAGTTTGCAGCAATTCACAGCTGATTTGCATTGATTGGAGCCCCGATCTTTTCCAATTCTGGCTTCCCGAGCTTGCAATTTTTTTCAGCCTTTCAACGGAAGTTAAAGCAGGCGCAAAGGTAATTAATTTCTCTCTCGGAATTTCAGGCTCAAAAACCGATAATTCTTCATCTTTGATTGATAATGTTTTCTCACCCATGGCTTATTCCTATATAATGGCATCTCTGTTAAAAAACGGATATGACTTTATCGCCGTCCAGTCGGCAGGCAACGGAAATGCTTTTTTTGAGCCTATCGATGCAGAAAATAACGGACATTTTTCTTCAATCACGGCAGAGAATGTTTTTACCGGGTCAACGGGAATAAGCAAGAAGGATATTCTTGACAGAATTATTATTGTTGCAAGCGCCGACAACATGGGTAACGGAGAATATTCACTTTCATATTATTCAAATGTCGGTTCCCGTGTTGAAATTGCAGCTCCGGGTGATAGCGTTTACAGCTGTATTACGGGCGGTGATTATGAATCGTTGTCGGGAACTTCAATGGCGGCACCCATTGTTACAGGCGTTGCGTCGCTCGTCTGGTCGGTTAATCCGTCTTTTACCGGTGCACAGGTTAAAGAAATTGTTTGTTCGTCAACAAAAGATGTTGCCGCAGCAGATCCCGAGCAATCATATTATTACGAAGTTGAAGCTTTCGATTATCCTCTTGTCAATGCAAAGCTTGCCGTTGAGGAAGCTATCAGAAAAACCGACGGTAGTGTCGGAACCGTCAGCGGAAAGATAATCGGAAACGGCGCAGAAACCGTTGTTTTCAACGGAGTTTCTCATACCGTCTATTCCGACGGAACATATTCATTTGTTGCTCCCGAGGGCACTTCGGATGCAGAGATTTTCGACAAAAACGGAAATTTGCTCGGAAAATTTGAACTTACCGTCTCGGCAGGTCAGATAACAGAAGCGGCAGACTTTGTCATTTCTGAGAAAGAATAATAATATATTTTCTAAAATAAACAGGGAGGCGACTTTATGCCGGAAATCAAGAAAAATTGGTACAAGGAAATGTCAGTCTATCAGATTTGGCCCCGCAGCTTTAAGGACGGCGACGGCGACGGCATCGGCGACTTAAAGGGAGTATTGGAAAAGCTCGATTATATCAAAAGCCTCGGTGTTGATGCAATCTGGTTTTCTCCTCTTTATAAGTCACCTCAGCATGATTACGGCTATGATATTGCCGATTACAAGGACATTAACCCCGAATACGGCACTCTTGAGGAATTCAAGCAGGTTCTTGACGGAGCTCACGAGCGTGGATTAAAGGTTATTATGGACCTTGTAATCAATCACACTTCCGATGAACATGAGTGGTTCATTGAAAGCAAAAAGAGCAAGGATAATCCGTATCATGACTATTATTTCTGGCGTGACGGAATAAAGCCCGGCGGTAAGAAGCCCCCGAACAATTGGCTTTCAACATTTTCGGGTCCCGGCTGGGATTATAATGAAGAGCTTGACCAATGGTATCTTCACCTATTCTGCAAGGAACAGCCCGACCTTAACATGGATAACCCCAAGGTTCGTGAGGAAATCAAGGATATAATCCGTTATTGGCTTGATATGGGCGTTGACGGCTTCCGTGAAGATGTTATAACCTTTATTTCAAAAAAAGACGGTTTGCCCAACGGTTTCCCGATTCCCGTTGCCTGCGGAATGGAGCATTATAAATGCGGCCCGAACCTTCAGAAGTATCTCGGAGAGTTCAGACAGGTAACAGATAATTACGACTGCATGACCGTCGGTGAAGCTCCGATGATGACTCCGAAGCTTGCTTTGAAATTTATCAGAGAGGGCGCAGAGCAGAAGCTGAACATGATGTTTAATTTCCAGCATATGGAAGCCGATTGCTTCATGGTCGGCTGGATTCCGATGCCGTTCAGCCTTCGCAAGCTCAAGAGAGTTTATAACAATTGGCAGCATAAAATGTACGGCGTTGCATGGAACGCAAATTATCTTGAAAATCACGATCAGCCGAGAATAATAAGCCGTTACGGCAGTGAAAAATACAGAGTTGAAAGCGGAAAAATGCTTGCGACAATGTATATCTGCCAGAGCGGAACACCGTTTATTTATCAGGGTCAGGAAATCGGCATGACCAATATCAAGCTCCCGAGCGTTGATATGTATACGGATGTTCAGACGAAAAATACATATGAGCTTTTCAGAAAGCTTCATTGCCCCGAAAAGCTTGCAATGAAGATAGTTAACCGTGCTTCAAGAGATAATGCAAGAACTCCCGTTCAATGGTCTGATGAGAAGAACGCAGGATTCACAACGGCGGATAAGCCTTGGTTCCATATCAACGAAAATTACAAGGAAATCAATGTTGAAGCTGCAGAGAAAGATGAGAATTCAATTCTCAATTATTACCGCAAGCTTCTCAAATTCCGCAAAGAAAATGAGGTCTGCATTTACGGTGACTTTAAGCTTCATTACAAAGCAAGCAAGAAACTGTTTGTTTATGAGCGCAATTATAACGGCAAAAGAATGCTTGTCATAAATTCTTTCGTTGAAGAGCCGGTTAATTTTGCCGCTCCCGCAGGCTTTGACCTGAGCAAAGGCAAGCTTGTTCTTTCAAATTATGAGGTCATTGACAACACTCTCAACACCTTTATGACAAAGCCCTATGAAACAAGAGTATATCTTTATGAATAATAACCGATAACATGGAGCGCAGCTTCGGCTGTGCTCCTTTTTTTGCATATTTTTTTCAATTAAGTCAATAATATCATTGCAAAACAGCCGAAACTATTTTCGGTATATAAAAGGAGCGATATTATGGCAAATTTAACGGCAAAAGAGCTTGCGGCTCTTGAGGATCAGCTTAATTACGAGCAGATGCTTGTCAAAAAGTTCAAGGCGTATTCTCAGGCGGCAACTGATCCGCAGATTAAGAATTCCTGCGAACAGATTGCAAATCAGCACAAACAGCATTTTGACACTCTTATGGGTCATCTTTATTAATTCGGGAGGTATAAAGATTGAATACTGATTCAAAATTCACGGATAAAGAAATTCTTGACGATGTTCTTTCTTCTCAAAAACACATTACCGATGTTTATAACACTTATTCAAATGAGTGCGTCAACCAGCAGCTTCAGGACGACATGATGAAAATTCTCAAAGAGGAGCATACAATTCAGTTTAATGTTTTCGGAGAAATGCAGAAAAGAGGCTGGTACAGTCCATGCGCCGCTCAGGCTCAGATGATTAATGAAACCAAAACAAAATTTGAAAATATAGCAACTCAGCTCTGATTTTTCGGCAGACATCAAATTGAAGATGTCTGCCGGATTTTTAAAATTTTTTATAAAAAAGGGTTGGAAAATTTGAACTTATGTTTTATAATGTATATGAATACGGTTTTGTAACAAGGAGAATTGCTTATGAGCAAATATTCCGTTTCTCTCAAAAAGGTTGTTAACGATCTTTCGTTGCAGGTTATTTACACTCCAAAGGATATTGAGGATATTTACATCACTTCGCAGGATGTTAACCGCCCGGGCTTGATTCTTGCGGGCTTTGAGGATTATTTTGACCCTGCAAGAATTCAGTTTCTCGGCTTAACAGAGCTTGAATACATAAAAAGTCTTGATTCCGATTCGGTTTCGGAATGTGCTGAAAGATTTCTTTCAAAGCGTCCTGCCGCCATTGTTGTAACAAGAGGCCTCGACTGCGGTGAAGTTATTACGGGGCTTGCAAAGAAATATGAAGTTCCGTTGCTCGCAACCAACGAATCAACATCGGGCTGTATGTCGGCAACAATTTCTTATCTTGCCGTTGAGCTGGCTCAAAGAATAACCCGTCACGGAGTATTGGTTGAAGTTTACGGCGAGGGCGTTCTTATCCTCGGCGACAGCGGCGTCGGCAAAAGTGAAACAGCCCTTGAATTAATTAACAGAGGTCACAGGCTTATTGCCGACGATGCGGTTGAAATAAGGCGTGTTTCCAACAGAACTCTTGTCGGCTCCGCTCCCGATAATATCAGGCACTTTATCGAGCTTCGAGGCGTCGGCGTTCTGAATGCAAGGCGTCTTTTCGGAATGGGTGCCGTTAAGATGACCGAAAAGGTGGATATGGTTGTTCAGCTTGAGCCTTGGAGTAACGACAAGGTTTATGACCGTCTCGGCCTTGAAAATGAATATACCGAAATTCTCGGCATAAAGGTTCCCGTTACCGTTGTTCCTGTCAGACCCGGCAGAAACCTTTCAATTATCATTGAAGCTGCCGCAATGAATAACAGGCAGAAGAAAATGGGATATAATGCGGCAAGAGAGCTGCTCCACAGCCTCGGCATGACCGACGACATTATTCCCGCAAAAAAAGAGCTTGAATTTTGGCACAATTTTTAATTATTAAGGATAAAAAAACTTTGGAGGTAATAAAATATGTACAGAATCGGTGTTGATCTCGGAGGAACAGACATTGCTGTCGGCGTTGTCAGCGAAGATTTGAAAATCGTCGGCAGAGGAAAGGTTAAAACCAAATGCCCCAGACCTGCCGAGGAGATTTTTGACGATATAGCCCTTGCAATTGATATGGCGGTTAAGGATGCCGGAATTACAATGGATGAAGTATCATCTATCGGCGTCGGAACTCCCGGCTCGGTCAACAAATCAAACGGTTATATTGAATTTGCAAATAATCTTGATTTTAACAAGGTTCCCGCTAAGGATATGCTCGAAGAAAGACTCGGCAAAAAAGAGATTTACATTGATAACGATGCAAACTGCGCCGCTTTGGGCGAAGCTGTTGCGGGCGTAGGTAAAGGGGTCGGAAATTTCGTTGCGGTTACTCTCGGAACGGGCGTTGGCAGCGGAATAATCATCAACGGCAAAATTGTCAGCGGCATTAACTATGCGGCGGGCGAAATGGGTCATATGGTTATTATGGTTGACGGCGAGCAGTGCAACTGCGGCAGAAGAGGCTGCTGGGAGCAGTATGCTTCGGCAACTGCGCTTATTTCTCAGACAAAAGACGCAATGCGCCATCATCATGACAGCAAGATGTGGGAGCTTGTCAATGACAATATCGACAATGTCAGCGGAAGAACCGCTTTTGACGCAATGAGACTCGGCGATAAGGCAGCAAAAGAAGTTGTTGACAGATATATTTATTATGTTGCGGCAGGCGTTATCAACATTATCAATGCTCTGCAGCCCGAGATTATCTGCATCGGCGGCGGAATCGGTCACGAGGGCGAGACTATTCTTGAACCCCTCAGAATGCATGTTAACAGAGAAAGATACAGCATCTATGCCGCTAAACAGACAAAGATTATGGCGGCGGAGCTTGGCAACGATGCGGGAATCTTCGGCGCAGCATTACTCGATGAATAATTAATTCGGAGGCATTAATGAATTTTTACAGCGAAGTTTGTGCGTTATGCAAAGAGATTGAATGTGAATATTCAACAGAGGCTTTGCTAAAAGATTATACTACCTTCAAAATCGGCGGTAAAGCCGAATTAATGGCATTTCCCGATACTGCAGAGAAGCTTTCTGCTTTAATAGCTTTCACAACAAAAAATAATATCAGACGCCTTATTATCGGCAAGGGGAGCAATCTGCTTGCCGATGACAAGGGTTTTGACGGCGTTGTTATCAACACCTGCAAAATGGATAAGATTTATCTTTCCGATGAAACAACTATCTTTTGTCAATGCGGTGTGCCGATGTCAAGACTTTGCAAATTCGCTCTTGAAAATTCTTTAACCGGGCTTGAATTTGCTTTCGGTATTCCCGGAACGGCGGGCGGTGCGGCGTTTATGAACGCAGGAGCATACGGCGGAGAGATTAAAGATGTTCTGATTTCGTGCGAACATATTTGCCCTGACGGTTCAATCGGTAAATTTGACGGCGATGAGCTTCAAATGAGATACCGTGGCAGTGTATATTCGTCTGAATGTCTGGATTATTCAATCCTCTCTTTAACCTTAAAGCTCAAAAAAGGAGATTCGGTTGATATAAAAGCCAAAATGGATGAGCTTTTGCAGCGCCGCAAAGATAAACAGCCCCTTGAATTTCCGAGTGCGGGAAGCGCTTTCAAGAGACCCGAAGGCAATTTTGCGGGTGCGCTGATTGAAAAGTGTGGATTAAAGGGCTTCAGGGTCGGCGATGCGGCAGTCAGCGAAAAGCACGCAGGCTTTGTTGTAAATCTCGGCCGTGCAACATCGGGCGATGTTAAAGCCGTTCTTGAGCATTGCAGGCAGACTGTTTTTGATGAAACCGGAATAATGCTCGAACCCGAAATAAAATTTATTTAACAGGAGGAATTATTTTGTCTTTTTCTTCCGATGTAAAAAGTGAAATATCAAAATCGGAGATTTTATCCTCCTGTTGTTTTCACGCACAAGTCTACGGGCTTGTGCTTTTTGCGCATTTCTCAAAATATAATCTATCGATAACAACCGAAAATCCCGATGTTTTCGCTCTTTATAATTCATATCTCAGGGATTATTGCAAGGTTGAACCGATTTTTAATGACACAGGTTCAAAAAAAATGACGGCTTATGTTAAATCGGATGCCGACAAAGAAAAAGTATTTGATAAATTCGGACATACTCTTTCCGAGCCTACGCTCAGAATAAACCGAGCAAATATAGCCAATGATTGCTGTGCGGGTGCTTTCCTCAGAGGAGCTTTTTTATCCTGCGGAACTGTAACTGATCCCGAAAGGGGATATCATCTTGAATTTGTTGTTCCTTATAAGCGTCTCAGCTCAGATTTGATGAAGCTTATGGACGAGCTTAATCTGAATCCCAAGTGCATTGTCCGAAAAGGAAATTACATAATTTATTTTAAAGACAGCGAAAGCATTGAAGATATCCTTGCGATTATCGGCGCTCAGGATGCGTCCCTTTATGTTATGGGAATAAAAATCGAGAAGGATATGAAAAACCGTGTCAACAGAAAAATCAATTTTGAAATTTCAAACATTAATAAAACCGTTGATGCGGCAAAAGCTCAGGTTGAAGCCATAAATTTAATTGAAGAAAAGGTTGGAATTTCCTCTTTACCCGAGAATCTTCAAAAAGTTGCTTATCTCAGAATTGAAAACCCCGAATCAAGCCTTAGTGAGCTCGGCAAAATGCTGGACGAGCCTATTTCCCGTTCGGGAGTCAATCACAGGCTCGGCAGAATAGTTCAAATCGCTGAAAAGCTTAAAAACGGTGATAATTAATGTCTTTTACGCATTTGCATGTTCACAGTGAATACAGTCTCCTTGACGGAGCGTGCAGAATTGAACCCATGCTTGATAAAATAAAAAGCATGGGTCAGACTTCCTGCGCCATAACCGACCACGGAGTTATGTACGGAGTTATTGATTTTTATAAAGCCGCAAAAGCAAGGGGAATAAAGCCGATAATCGGCTGTGAGGTCTATGTTGCCCCGAGGTCAAGATTTGATAAGGTTCACGGCATAGATAATGAAAGATATCATCTTGTTCTTCTTTGCAAGAATAATGAGGGCTATAAGAATCTGATTAAGCTTGTTTCGGAGGGCTGGGTCAACGGATTTTACACAAAGCCCAGAGTTGATAAAGATATTCTTGAAAAATACCATGACGGAATAATAGCTCTGTCGGGCTGTCTTGCGGGAGAAGTGTCAAGAGCCTTGCAGAGAGGGGATTATGAAGAAGCAAAAAAGGTTGCTCTTTGGTATTCAAGCGTTTTCGGCGAGGGGAATTATTATCTTGAAATTCAGAACCACGGTCTTGACGAACAGCTTAGAATCAATCCCGATTTGATAAAGCTTTCAAAAGAGCTTAATATACCGCTTGTTGCGACAAACGACGCTCATTATGTTAATAAAGAAGACTCAAAAATGCAGCAGATTCTTCTCTGCATTCAAACGAATCACACTTTAGGCGAAGATACGGGACTTGATTTCGGAACAAGGGAGTTTTATCTCAAAACCGAGGATGAAATGCTTGAAGCATTTCCGAATTGCCCCGAATCAGTTGAAAACACGGCGAAAATTGCCGAAAATTGCAATGTTGAATTTGAATTCGGCAAAACAAAGCTGCCGCATTTTGATGTTCCCGAGGGCTACGGCCATTTTGAATGGTTTTCCCTGCTTTGCCGAGAGGGAATGAAAAAGCGTTATGGAGATAATCCGCCGCCTGAATATGTTGAAAGATTAAATTATGAGCTTGAAATAATCAATAAAATGGGCTATGTTGATTATTATTTAATTGTTCATGATTTTATTAAACACGCAAAAGATGTCGGCATTCCCGTAGGACCGGGAAGAGGCTCGGGTGCGGCAAGCATCTGCGCTTACTGCATCGGAATAACGGGAATTGACCCGATGAAATATAATCTGCTTTTTGAGCGTTTTCTCAATCCCGATAGAGTCAGCATGCCTGACTTCGATGTTGACTTCTGCTTTGAAAGACGGGGCGAAGTCATTGACTATGTTGTTGAGAAATACGGTGCAGACCATGTTGCTCAGATAGTAACATTCGGAACAATGGCGGCTAAAGCGGCAGTGCGTGATGTCGGCAGAGCAATGGGCATGGCTTATTCCGCCGTTGACTCCGTTGCAAAGCAGATACCGAATGAACTGAATATTACTCTTGACCGTGCGCTTCAGCGCTCCGCCGAATTTAAGGCAATGTATGACAGCAACAGCGAAACGAAAGAGCTCATCGATATGGCGAGAAAGGTTGAGGGTATGCCCCGCCATACCTCAACTCATGCGGCAGGCGTTGTTATTACCCATGACCCTGTTGTTTCTTATGTTCCGCTTGCAAGAAACGACGAAGCTATCGTAACTCAGTTCACAATGACGACCCTTGAAGAGCTTGGTCTTCTTAAAATGGATTTTCTGGGTCTGAGAACGCTGACGGTTATCAGCTCGGCAGAAAAAATGATAAGACAAAGCGTTCCCGATTTCCGAATAGATTCAATAGATATTGAGGATAAATCCGTTTTCGACATGATGTGTTCGGCTCAGACCGAGGGCGTTTTTCAGTTTGAATCAGCCGGTATGAGAAGCGTTCTTTCGCAGTTAAAGCCCGAAAGCCTTGAAGACTTGATTGCGGTTATTTCGCTTTACCGTCCAGGCCCAATGGATTCTATCCCGACTTATATCGAAAACAGGCATCATCCCGACAAAATTAAATATAAAACACCTCAGCTTAAAAGCATTCTTGATGTTACCTACGGATGTATGGTTTATCAGGAGCAGGTTATGCAGATTTGCCGTGAGCTTGCAGGCTATTCTTACGGCAGAGCCGATATAGTCCGCAGAGCAATGAGCAAGAAAAAGCATGATGTTATGCTGAAAGAGCGTGTTAATTTCGTTAACGGCATGACGGATGAAAACGGCAATGTTATTTGCGAGGGTGCTGTCAGACGGGGCATTGATGAAAAAACCGCAAATGAAATTTTTGATGAAATGATTTCATTCGCTTCCTATGCTTTCAACAAAGCCCATGCCGCCGCTTATGCTTATGTTGCTTATCAGACCGCATGGCTCAAATGTCACTATCCTTGTGAGTTTTTAGCTTCGCTTCTTACAAGCTTTCTTGATAATACGGGTAAGGTTGTTCAGTATATCGGCGAATGCAACCGTCTCGGAATTAAAATTCTTCCTCCCCATATAAATGAAAGCACGGATTCATTCACCGTTTCAAACGGAAACATTCATTTCAGCCTGCTTGCCGTTAAAAATCTCGGCAAAAACTTTATCAGGCGCATTGTTGACGAGAGGAATACCAACGGCAATTTTACCGATTTTTACGATTTTTGCCGAAGAATGTACGGCAAGGATTTTAACCGCAGAGGGCTTGAAAGTCTTATTAAATGCGGGGCTTTTGACGGCTTGGGAGCAAACCGCCGTCAAATGTATTCGGTTATTGACAGCATCATTGAAGAACTCGATAACTCAAAAAGGCGCAATGTTGACGGTCAGATAGGATTCGGCGATTTCTTCAGTTCCGCTTCGGAAGAAATTAATGAGCCCGTTTCAGGCTCGTTCAACTACCCTGAAATTGAAGAATTCCCGCATGATTTGCTTTTAAAATACGAAAAAGAGGTTTCGGGAATGTATCTTTCGGGTCATCCGATGGCGAAATACCGGAATCTTGCCGAAAAACTTCATTGCGCAAGAATTTCCGACATTATTAATGAAGATGAACGAAGCTTCAAAGATAATGACCGTGTGCTTTTCCTCGGAATGATTGCATCGGTTAAGAAAAAAATAACCAAAAACGACTCAACAATGGCTTTTTTGGATTTTGAGGACACATCGGGCGGCGTTGAAGTAATTGTATTCCCGAAAATACTTGCAGAAAATGCGCCGATGCTGATTGAAGGCAATATTTTGCTCATTCACGGCAGAGTCAGCCTCAGGGAAGATGAGGACGCAAAGATAGTTTGCGAAGCAGTTGAACCCTGCCCGTCAGAAAATGCTGTTGCCGAAAAAAAGCAGGAAAAAAAGAAAGCAAAAGGTCTTTTCCTGCGCTTTGATTCCGATAATTCGCCTCAAATCGAGCTTTGCCGCAGACTTCTTGCAATTTTTGACGGCAACACTCCGCTGTTTTATTATTTCAGCGACACAAAGAAATATGTCAATAATCCGATAAGGCAGGGAATTGATGTTAATCCCGTTTTACTGCGAGAGCTCAGAAATCTGCTCGGAGATTCAAATGTCATCTATAATCAATAGTCGGATATAATAAAAAAGAAATAAATAAAGTTTTTTATCAAAAATCGTTATAATCATTGACATATTGTTATAAAAAGTGTATTATCTAATTTGAATATTTTTCAAGGAGAGTATTATTATGAAAACTATCGGCGTTTTAACAAGCGGCGGAGACGCCCCGGGAATGAACGCTGCCATCAGGGCAGTGGTAAGAACCGCATGTGAAAACGGAATTAAGGTTTACGGAATAAACAGAGGCTATGCAGGTCTTATTGAAGATGACCTTCGTGAGCTCAATATAAGAAGCGTTTCCGACATTATTCACAGAGGCGGAACAATGCTTTACACGGCAAGATGCAAGGAGTTCAGAGAAGAATCGGGAATGCAGAAAGCTATTGCAACCTGCAAGAAATACGGAATTGAAGGTCTTGTTGTTATCGGCGGAGACGGCTCGTTCAGAGGCGCCCGTGACCTTTCTCTCAGAGGCATTCCCTGCATCGGAATTCCCGGCACAATCGATAATGATATCGTAAGCTCGGATTATACTATCGGCTATGATACATGCCTTAACACGATAATGCAGATGGTTGACCGTGTCAGAGATACGGTTGAATCTCACAGCCGCTGTGTTGTTGTTGAGGTTATGGGCAACAGATGCGGCGACTTAACGCTCAATTCGGGTATTGCCGTCGGTGCAACTGCAATTGTTATTCCCGAAATCCGTGATGACATTGAAAAGCATGTTATCGACAGAATCAAGAGAACTCAGAAGACCGATAAAAAGCACTTTATCATTATGGTTGCCGAGGGTATCGGCGGAGTTGAGGAGCTTGCAAGAAAGATTGAGAAGAACTGCGGAGTTGAAACAAGAGCGGTTATCCTCGGTCATGTTCAGAGAGGCGGTTCCCCGACAGTCCGTGACAGAGTTGCCGCAAGCCAGATGGGCTACAAGGCTGTTCAGCTCCTTATGCAGGGAGTCGGCAACAGAGTTGTTGTTCAAAAGGACGATCACATTGTGGATTATGATATCTATGAAGCTCTCAACATGGAGCGCAAGGTTAATGATGAGCTTTATAAGATTGCTCATGAAATTTCAATCTGAGGTATTAAATGGTTACCAACGAATTTCTTTCATTAAGAAAAGCTATAATTGAAAGGGAATATAAATCCCTTAATGATATGCAGAAAAAAGCGGTTCTCTCAACTGAGGGACCGCTTTTGGTGCTTGCCGGGGCAGGAAGCGGAAAAACAACCGTTCTTGTTAACCGCATTGCAAACATCATAAAATACGGAAAAGCTTATTACAGCGAAGAATGTGAGGGTGAATGCACTCCGGGCGACCTTGCTCTTATGAGAGCGGCGGCAAACGGAGAATGCGGAGACCTTTTTGACATTGAGCATCTGTTAAAGGTTGACGCCGCAAAGCCGTGGGAGATTCTTGCAATAACATTCACAAACAAAGCGGCGGGCGAGCTGAAAGAAAGGCTTGAAAAAATGCTCGGCGAGCAGGCGAGAGATATCTGGGCGAGCACTTTTCACTCGGCTTGCGTGCGTATTCTCAGAAAGAATGCCGACTATATCGGATATTCTTCTAATTTTACGATTTATGATACCGATGACAGCAAAAGAGTGATTAAGGATTGCCTTAAACAGTTAGGAATGAGCGACAGCGTTCTTCCTCCGAAATCCGTTCTTTCGGCAATCAGCAATTCAAAGGACATGCTGATTTCACCCGAGGAATATATTCGCCAAAACTACACCGATATTCGCAAGCGTAATATCGGAACAGTATATGAAGCTTACCAAAAACGGCTTAAAGCTGCTGATGCAATGGATTTTGACGATATTATCGTTAACACGGTTCTTTTGCTTCAGAATAATCCCGATGTTCTTGAATACTATCAGCATAAATTCAAATACATAATGGTTGACGAGTATCAGGACACAAACCATGCGCAGTATTTATTAACTTTGCTTCTTGCAGGCGGTTACAAGAATATCTGCGTAGTCGGCGATGACGATCAGAGCATCTATAAATTCAGGGGCGCAACAATTGAGAATATTCTGAGCTTTGAGCATCAATATAAAAATGCAAAGGTTATCCGACTTGAACAGAATTACCGTTCGACTCAAAATATCCTTGACGCCGCAAACAGCATTATATCAAATAATATTAACAGAAAAGGCAAAAAGCTCTGGACCGATAACGGAAAAGGGAATTTGATTTGTTATCATACCGCCGATACCGACAGAGACGAAGGGCGGTTTGTTGCCGAAAAGATTCTTGACGGAATCAGAAACGGGCGCAAATACAGCGATTTTGCCATTCTTTAT
>JBJEQD010000076.1:0-6385 GCA_051881575.1 Acutalibacteraceae bacterium
CTTTGAGCACACACTGTGCGGTCGGAAAAACCGACGATTTGAGTCAAACTTTTATTTGAACTCGCAGTGTAATTTCATAGGGGTCCATAAAACTACAACGTTATAATAGCACTTTAGGAGGAAGTTGTCAATATGGAAAAGAAAAAATTTTATCTCGGGCTTGATATCGGCACCGATTCCGTCGGATATGCCGTAACAGACAAGGAGTATAACCTGCTCAAATTTCACGGCGAACCCGCATGGGGCGTTACTGTTTTTGACGAAGCATCTCTATGCGATGAAAGGCGTTCTTTCAGAACTGCAAGGCGAAGGCTTGACCGCCGTCAGCAGAGAGTTACACTTATTCAGGAACTGTTTGCCCCGGAAGTGTCCAAAATAGATGAACGCTTTTTTATTCGTCTGAAAGAGTCGGCTATGTACCGTGAGGATGTCGGCGATAGCTTCACGCTTTTCAATGACGATGGATTTACGGATAAAGAATATTACGAAAAATATCCCACAATTCACCATCTTATCAGCGACCTTATGGAAAGCGACAAGCCGCACGATGTCCGTCTTGTCTATCTTGCAGTTGCGTGGCTGGTTGCTCACCGAGGGCATTTTCTGAGCAATATCGATAAAAGCAATCTTGATTCCGTAAAAGATTTCAGCTCGGTATATGACAATTTGATTTCATACTTTACCGATAATGAATATGCCGCTCCGTGGGCGGAGTGCGACAAAGAAGCTCTCGGTAATATTCTCAAGAAGAAGCTTAACATCACAAACAAATACAAAGAATTGACCGCCTTGCTCTACGGAGGTAAAAAGCCGTCAAAATCTGCTGAGGAAGAATTTCCGTTCAGCCGTGACGCAATCGTTCGACTGCTTGCAGGCGGCACGGTGAAGCTCAAAGATTTATTTGATAACGAAGATTATGACGAATTCGGCTCGGTTGCTCTCGGAATGGATGATGAAAAACTCGGCGAAATAATGAGCAACATTGGAGATGACTATGATCTTATCGACGCTCTGCGGGCAGTATATGATTGGTCGGTTTTGGTTGATGCGCTCGGAGAATCCGAATATATCTCCAAAGCAAAAGTGAAAATATACGAACAGCACAAAGCCGACCTTGCTTTTTTAAAACATATTATTAAGAAATATAAACCCGAAAAATACAATGAGGTGTTCCGTGACAAGGATAAAGACAACTACACTTCTTATTCTTATCATTCGGACGATGGCACCGATGGCTTAAAGAAAAAGAACAAAGAGCTGTTCTCAAAATACATTCTGGGTCTGGTAAAAGGAATTTCACCGGATGAGTCGGATGCTGAGAAATTCTCCGATATGCTTAACCGTCTGGAGCTTCGCACATTCATGCCAAAGCAAAAGGATACCGATAACCGTGTTATCCCCCACCAGCTTTATTGGTATGAACTCCACCGCATTCTTGAAAAAGCTGTCGGATATCTCCCGTTCCTTGCCGAAAAGGACGAAAGCGGTCTGACTGTTGCAGATAAAATCGAGTCGGTTTTCCTGTTCCGCATTCCGTATTATGTCGGTCCTTTGAATTCCGATTCCGATAAAGCATGGCTTATTCGCAAAGCGGGCAAGATTTATCCGTGGAATTTTGAAGAAATGGTTGACCTTGACGAAAGCGAAAACCAATTCATTAAGCGAATGACAAATAAATGCACCTATCTGCCCGGAGAAGATGTTCTTCCTAAGGATTCATTGCTTTATCATAAGTTTTCGGTGCTGAACGCTATAAATAATCTTCGTATTAACGGAGAAAAGATATCGGTTGAGTTAAAGCAGAGAATATATAATGAAGTATTTATGCTGAAGAAAAAAGTAACGCTGAAATTTTTAACCGATTATCTTATAAAGGAAAATATTATTGAAAAAGGCACGGAAGACTGCATCAGCGGTGTTGATACAGTTATCAACGCAAATCTTGTTCCTCAGATTGCTTTCAGACAGCTTCTGGACTCCGGCATTCTGACGCAGGACGATGCGGAAAGAATCATTGAGCGTGCCTCTTATGCCGAGGATAAAACCCGTCTTGCCAAGTGGCTCGCCAAAAATTATCCTCAGATTGACGAAAAAGACCGCAAATATATTTGCTCAATGAAAATCAAGGATTTCGGCAGACTGTCACGCAAACTGCTTGCCGAGCTTGAGGGCGTTGATAAATCCACAGGTGAAGTGACAACGGTTATCGGCGCAATGTGGAACACTCAAAACAATCTGATGGAGATTATCGCAGACGAAGAAAAATATACCTTTGCAGAGGTTATCCGTGATTTCTGTCAGGATTATTATAACGAACATAAGCCTACACTTGCGGAGCGTCTTGACGAAATGTATATCTCCAATTCGGTGCGAAGACCGATTTACCGCACACTTGATATTGTCAAAGATGTTGTGAAAGCATTCGGCAAGCCCGAAAAGATATTTGTTGAAATGACAAGAGGCGCAACCGAGGAGCAAAAAGGCAAGCGAACCAAGACAAGAAAGCAGCAAATCCTTGAACTCTATGAAAAATGCAAAGACGAGGATGTCCGTCTGCTCAAATCTCAGCTTGAAGCAATGGGCGACTATGCCGACAACAGACTTCAGGGCGACAAGCTGTTCCTTTATTTCATGCAGCTCGGCAAATCCATGTATAGCGGTAAACCGATTGATCTTGACAAGCTCGGCACAAAAGAATATGACATTGATCACATTTATCCGCAGGCATTCGTGAAAGATGACAGCATAATCAACAACAAGGTTCTTGTCCTTTCGGAAGAAAACGGAGCCAAGAGCGACAGTTATCCGATAAACCCGAATACTCAGCATCAAATGAGAGGCTATTGGGATTATCTTAACGGAATCGGTCTTATCAGCGATGAAAAGTATAAAAGGCTCGTCAGAGCAACCCCGTTCACGGATGATGAAAAATACGGCTTCATCAACCGTCAGCTGACCGAAACCTCTCAGTCAACAAAGGCTGTTGCCACTCTGCTCAATGAGAAGTATCCCGAAACGGAAATTGTCTATTGCAAAGCAAAGCTTGCTTCGGAATTCCGTCAGGAATTTGATCTCTATAAATCAAGAACCTTTAACGACCTTCATCATGCCGTTGACGCTTATCTGAATATTGTTACAGGCAATGTATACAACATGAAATTTTCAAAGCGTTGGTTTTCCGTCAATTCAAAATACAGCATTAAAACCAAAACTCTCTTTACCCACCCGCTTGTTTGCGGCAACGAAACCGTTTGGGACGGAGAGGATATGCTTGCGAAGGTCAAGAAAACCGCCGTTAAGAATAACGCACATTTCACAAAGTTTGCTTATTATAAGAAAGGCGGTCTTTTTGACCAAATGCCCGTGCCTGCCGCCGAAGGGCTTGTTCCTCTCAAAAAAGATCTGCCGACAGAGAAATACGGCGGATATAACAAAGCCGGAGCAATGTTCTATATTCCGGTCAGATATAAAGCCGGCAAAAAATCCGAAATTATCATTATGTCGGTTGAACTGCTTTTCGGAAAACGCTTTCTGAGCGACAGCAAATTTGCCGAAGAATACACATTCGCCCGCTTAAAACATATTATCGGCAAGGATGTTGACGAAATCTCGTTCCCCATGGGTATGAGGCCATGGAAGGTTAATACAGTTCTGTCGTTGGATGGATTCAGAGTTTGCATCGCCGGAACTGCAGGCGGAGGAAAATGTCTTATTGCTCAGCCTGTTATGCAGTTTTCCGCCGATAAGTTTTGGAAATTCTATTTGAAGAAGCTTGAAGAGTTTGTTAAGAAAATATCTGCAAACGAAAACCATGTTTACAGCGAGCAGTTCGACAAAATCTCGAAAGAAAAGAATATTGAGCTTTATGACCTCTATCTTGACAAATTGGAAAACTCAATATTTACTAAGAGAGTTAATTGCCCTGTGGCAATCGTGAGAAACGGCAAGGATACCTTTGTTGATTTGAATGTTAAAGAACAGGCAAAAGCATTGCTTAATATTCATCAAATATTTGGAAGAATCTCCGGAGGGGTTGACTTGACTTCCATTGGAGGCAAAGGAAGTGCGGCAGCAACCAAAAGCTTCAGCTCTACTATTTCAAACTGGTCAAAGAACTATAAAGATGTTCGCATCATAGATTCCTCTGCCTCCGGTTTGTGGGAGAAAGAATCCTGCAACCTTCTTGAGCTGCTATGAGCTGGCGAACCGTAATAATATCCAATCAGGCAAAGCTCGACTATAAAATGGGCTTTATGGTTGTCCGGGGTGAAGAAACGAAACGAGTGGTAATCGACGAGATAGCCACTCTGGTGATTGAAAATCCCGCCGTTTCACTCACGGGCTGCTTGATTGAAGTGCTGATTGAGAAAAAAGTCAGGGTAATATTTTGTGATTCCAAGCGAAGTCCGACAGCCGAGCTTGTTCCTCATCACGGAAGCCACGACAGCTCGGCAAAAATCCGGACTCAGGCTGCATGGTCTGAGGAAACAAAGGCTTTGATCTGGCGTGAAATAATCAGCGAAAAGATAAGAAAACAAGCAGAATTTCTGACGGAGCTTGATAAGAAAAGAGAAGCCGAACTGTTAACCTCATATATCGGTCAGGTGGAGTTGCTCGACTCCACCAACCGTGAGGGTCACGCCGCCAAGGTTTATTTCAACGCTCTTTTCGGCATGGATTTCACCCGAAGTGCCGAAAATGCAACAAACGCCGCCTTGAATTATGGCTACAGCCTGCTTCTCTCCTCCTTCAATCGGGAAATCTGTGCAAACGGCTATCTTACTCAACTGGGTATTTTTCACGATAACATGTTTAATCATTTTAATCTCAGCTGTGATTTCATGGAGCCGTTCCGGATTCTTGTTGACAGATATGTTTATTCATATAAGCCTCTGTGCTTTGAAAAAGAAGAAAAGCACGCAATGTGGCACATTCTCGAAGACACTGTATATATTGACGGTTCAAGGCGTTCCGTGTCAGACGCAATAAAAATCTATACCCGCAGCGTGTTTGAAGCCATCAATGACGGCGACCCATCCCAGATAAAATATTACTCCGAAGAAATTGACAAAGACTATTTGATAGAAATATGAGTACATTTCGTTTTATGAGAATTATTGTGTTTTTTGACCTTCCGACCGAAACGAACGAGGATAAGCGAAGCTACCGAAAATTTCGGAAAGCTCTGATAAAAGACGGATTCATCATGATGCAGGAGTCGGTATATACAAAACTGATGACAACTCCGTCTGTCGAAAACTCGGTTAAGAATCTTATTCATAAGAACAAGCCGGAAAAAGGCATCGTTCAGTCGCTTACCGTAACGGAAAAGCAGTTTTCCAAGATGGAATTTGTTGTCGGTGAATACAAAAGCGATGTTATTGATTCCGAAGACAGGGTGGTGATACTTTGAAATTGGTTTATCCTGAAATAGATTGCGTTTTTGATTTCGACTGTGGTATAATTAATACGCTGATTATCGAAAATCAAAATCTGATGTGTTCTTTGATAAATGATATTCAGAATCAGCTGTCGGGTCTTGAGGGAAAAACTGTTATTTCGGAAAACAACAAAATTCTGCCGATTGATAAAAAGCTTGAACTGCTTGACCGTTTTATTCCTTTCGACATGAACGGCAAAACGCTTATTTCAAAGATTGCCGCAGATCTTGAAAAGAAAGCGGTTTCGGATGAATGGTATCCACGCACCGCCGAGCTGCTGAGCCTTACGGAATCGCTTCTTTCAAATCTTGCGTTTGATTATTCATGCAGCATTGAATTTGCCAAAATCGGTATCGGTTCTTTGATAAAAGCGTCGGGTATTGAAATCTGCGACGATTACGATTCACTCGGCGAAAAAGTCATAGATTATTTTGAGCTTATTCACGAATTTATCGGTAAAAAGCTGTTTGTAACAGTCAATCTGAGAAGCTATATTTCCGACCGGGAAACAGAACTTTTTATGCAAACGGCGCTTGACCATGAATTCAGTATTTTAATGATTGAAAACTGCGAGCATAAACGGCTGCCGCAGGAAAAGCGGCTGATTATTGACGCTGATTTATGCTTGATTAGTTAAATTGCATCGTTTGATTCCCCTTTTACACCTCTCTGACGGATGCAGACCGTTTATGCCCCGAATTTTGATTTGAGGTTTGAGAGCAGTGTAATTTCATAGGGGTCTCAAACCGGACATATCAGCCCACATAGCAGAAGCAGGTTTGAGAGCAGTGTAATTTCATAGGGGTCTCAAACCAACGAAGCCACCGCCAACGCCATATATAAGTTTGAGAGCAGTGTAATTTCATAGGGGTCTCAAACACGCCAAGACGGATAGCAACAAACACACCGTTTGAGAGCAGTGTAATTTCATAGGGGTCTCAAAC
>JBJEQD010000076.1:6485-8455 GCA_051881575.1 Acutalibacteraceae bacterium
GTTTGAGAGCAGTGTAATTTCATAGGGGTCTCAAACTAATGACTAATCATAGAATTGAAGCAAAGAGTTTGAGAGCAGTGTAATTTCATAGGGGTCTCAAACCGATAGCAGTTGCAGATATTACGCAATCAGTTTGAGAGCAGTGTAATTTCATAGGGGTCTCAAACCAACACTATATATATAGCCCTCGGAAGTCTGTTTGAGAGCAGTGTAATTTCATAGGGGTCTCAAACTAAATTCACGGGCTGCAAGAGCCATCAAGGGTTTGAGAGCAGTGTAATTTCATAGGGGTCTCAAACTAATCACTCCATATAAAAAATTACATTCAAGTTTGAGAGCAGTGTAATTTCATAGGGGTCTCAAACCATAAAAACTGGCTTTATTGTGCAAATCTTCGTTTGAGAGCAGTGTAATTTCATAGGGGTCTCAAACAAGCGTTTGACCCTCTCTGCCGAGCTTGTGAGTTTGAGAGCAGTGTAATTTCATAGGGGTCTCAAACCTTGGACTATTTTAATAATAGACCTATTGGGTTTGAGAGCAGTGTAATTTCATAGGGGTCTCAAACTTCAACCTCCTTTACTTCGTTTTCCATTCAAGTTTGAGAGCAGTGTAATTTCATAGGGGTCTCAAACTGTGTATTGGGACGAAGATAGACTAACTTAGTTTGAGAGCAGTGTAATTTCATAGGGGTCTCAAACACAATCTTTTACAACTTGTTACAATGATGAGTTTGAGAGCAGTGTAATTTCATAGGGGTCTCAAACAAAAACGGGTGCGACAATCCAAGCATAAACAGTTTGAGAGCAGTGTAATTTCATAGGGGTCTCAAACCAAGAGCGTCGGCATATTCTTCGTCGGTTGTGTTTGAGAGCAGTGTAATTTCATAGGGGTCTCAAACTAATAAGCTCCGACAGGATTTTAGGATATGGTTTGAGAGCAGTGTAATTTCATAGGGGTCTCAAACAGAAACCGTAATCAATGTTGTTGACACATCGTTTGAGAGCAGTGTAATTTCATAGGGGTCTCAAACATGTCGCTTTGGGCTATAAAAAACGACCTTGTTTGAGAGCAGTGTAATTTCATAGGGGTCTCAAACGATAAGCTGCATCGAACAATTCTTCTTATTGTTTGAGAGCAGTGTAATTTCATAGGGGTCTCAAACGATGAGTGGATTTTTAACGAGCGTAACAGGTTTGAGAGCAGTGTAATTTCATAGGGGTCTCAAACTTTCTCGCCCGTTGTGCCGTTAAGCTCAGGGTTTGAGAGCAGTGTAATTTCATAGGGGTCTCAAACAATAGCTGATAAAAATGTAAAACGGCCGTGTTTGAGAGCAGTGTAATTTCATAGGGGTCTCAAACTCATTAGGTTGCATATCATCATCAAACGGTGTTTGAGAGCAGTGTAATTTCATAGGGGTCTCAAACTATAACCTTTGGATTTGCCCCTGCTCATTAGTTTGAGAGCAGTGTAATTTCATAGGGGTCTCAAACAACACATTCATCGGATACCTCAACACTTTGGTTTGAGAGCAGTGTAATTTCATAGGGGTCTCAAACCAGCCGCCGCAGAGTATGGAGATACAGTAGGTTTGAGAGCAGTGTAATTTCATAGGGGTCTCAAACAAGCTCAACAACATAACCGCCTGCAGGAAGGTTTGAGAGCAGTGTAATTTCATAGGGGTCTCAAACCTATTCATTTATTTCGTCATACTTTCGCCGTTTGAGAGCAGTGTAATTTCATAGGGGTCTCAAACGGATGAGCTTAGAGAACTCATTCAAAAGACGTTTGAGAGCAGTGTAATTTCATAGGGGTCTCAAACTTGTTAATAGTTTCGTTATTTACATTATATGTTTGAGAGCAGTGTAATTTCATAGGGGTCTCAAACTTATAATAAAAACTTATATAAGCGGTATATGTTTGAGAGCAGTGTAATTTCATAGGGGTCTCAAACCTATTCATTTATTTCGTCA
>JBJEQD010000077.1:0-8419 GCA_051881575.1 Acutalibacteraceae bacterium
TTGACCCATATAACAATAACCATATTAACAATAACCAAAAGAACAATAACAAACAAACAAACATACTAAGGCATGGAGAACTGAAAAACGATTAAATTTGACAGTACCCCCCTGTCAAAATGACAGTACCCCCCAGTCAATTTGACACCCTATAACAATAACCAATTAACAATAACCAAATTAACAATAACAAACATACATACTAATCAAAAGAGAAATTTCTGCTTTGAAAATGTGTATAAAAGTTTACGGCATATAGGGATTGTCGCTGTATTCGTAGTTTTCGGGCATGATGAGCGGTCGGAAATAATTGATTGTGTAATCGATTCCCCATTGACCCTTTTTGCCTTTCCAATATCCCGAGTGCGGCTCAATCGAAAGCATTCCGTCATAGTTCTTTGTGTAGAGAATATCCATAACGGTGTGCCAATCGGTCATGTCAAGCCCTGCGGGAGCGTCATCATAATGCTCGCCGTCAATATAAACAGAGCCTTTGAGATGAAAATGATAAACTCTGTCGCCCCAATCCCTCAGCTCGGCAAGGTAGCTTCCGCCTCTTTTCATGCAATGCGAAACATCGTATTTTATTCCGAGCTCGGGCAGAGCCGTCAGAATCGGCAGCCATGCCTTCGGCTCAACAACGAAGTTTTCCCAATCGCAGTTATAGGCGGCAATTTTAACGCCCTTGTCTTTTGCAAAATCGAGCAGGATTCCGAAATATTCAATTGCATTTTCGCAGTTTCGGTGAAAGCTTTGGCTTTCAATATAATTGATACCGCAGTTAAAAACGGGGCAGCCGATTACCGAAGCGGCGGTGATTAAATTCTTGTCATGCTCAAGAGCCTGCGGAATTATTGCTCCGTTTTCGTCGAATCGCTTCATTCCCCAGCGACCCATTGAGCCGACGGCAACGCCGTATTTTTCGCTTATCTGCTTTATTTTATCCGCTTCGGCAAGAAACTCAAAAGAGTCATAATTGTGATTAACGCAGAATTCAACGGCTTCAAGCCCTTTGTCGTGAACATATTTAATGCAGCCCTCGCTCCAGCCGTTTATGATTCCGAGTTTCATAAAAGCCCCTTCTTTCAATAAATTTTTATAATTTTATTGTTACGGTGTTCTTTTCAATGAGTTCAACGGGATTATATGAGAGCTTGGATTTTCTCAGACCCTCGTCTCCGCAGTCCTCCTCACGGTTGACATACTTTACCTCGTCGCCCGAGGCATAGAGCCGCAGAAACTGATTTGTCAGCATCTGATATGCTCCCGCATATGAAAAATCAGCTTTTTCAATGTGGCAAAAGAGCGTGTCGCCGAGAATTTCTCCGATTGAATAGCCGATTATTTTTCCGTCAACTCTCAGAATTCCTCCGGGCAGACCGAAAGCCTTGTAGTTTTGCAGAACCTCACGGCAAATTTTAAGCTCAAAGTCGGCGCTTTCGTCCTTTTCGGCGTGAAAGGTGAAGCCCTCTGTGAATTCAATAAGCTCGGGAATGTCGGCTTCGGTTATGGGAGCAAAGCTCCAATTATAAAGCTTTTTGAATTTGTTGATGTGGTTTCTCGGCGTGCTGTATTTGCGCCCCGTAAGGTTCAGAATTGCGTCCTTTTCATAAAGATAGTCGAACCAGTCACGGTCGGCTTCGGCAACGCTCCCGGGATATCTTTCAAGGATTTTCGGCAGCTCATTTTTGTTGATTGAGCAGAGCACCATCGGGATATTGTGAGCGCCGCAGTATTCTTCAATTGCTTTGTATGCGGCGTCGGGATTTCTGCCGATTGGGTTTGCAAAGCAGATCTGACCGTTGAATTTTGCCGAGATAATCAGCGTTCCGTCAACAACTGCGTAGCGGTTGTCAAAATATTTCCGCCACATGAAAGTTGAGCCGAAAGCCCTGTCGCATTGGCGGGAGGGATAAGCGGAAAAATAGGCTTTCAGTATTTCAATATCTTCATAGTCAATTTCTTTGAATTTCAGCATAAAACACCTGATAAATACAAATTTTCACTTATTATAGCATTTGTGAATTTAATTGTAAATATCAAAAACAACAGAAAAAACCCGCAGGTGATAAGAAAGTTTCAGCGACTTGCGAGGCAGGAATATATTCTTTTCCTTAACCGTACATAACTTTGGAAATGATAAAGCATGTCCATAGTGCGGCAACAAAAAAGCCCTCTGCCGGAATGGCAAGCTTGGTATAGGGACATTTCCAGCCTTTGTCAACAAAGAGAAAAACGGTTCTTGTAACAAAAACTGTTGTTGCAAAGAAAATACCGCCCATCATGGAATAATAGGGCGTTTTGGTTGCATAAGTCAGATAGAGCAAGAACGCACCGAGAGCAAAGGAAATGCCGCCGTAATAAACACGGATTTCTGTTTTGCCTGCGTTATCGACGGGCTTTACGGAAAAGCTTTCCGCATTCTTTATAGGGTTTGTGATGAACACAATTGCCATGCCGAAAAAATAAAGTGCAAGGCAGATTGTTGCTACTGCGGCAGGAATGTTGGTTGATAAAATCTCTTTCATTTTAAACTTCTCCTTTTTTGTTATGCTTATTTTAAAATTTTATCATAACCGTGAGCGGTTCGTCAAGTTTTGTGATAAGAAAGTTTAACACATACAAAAATCAACAGAAAAAAACCACTTTTTATATTGCAACTGATATGCCGTTCTGCTATATTATATATAACTACTTCTTCAAAAGGAGGTCAATATGGCTCAGACCTATAAACTTAAATCTCATCTGTGCAGGTTTTGCAGCTTTTATCCGCTCGGAGACGAACGCATTCCGGCGCAGTTAATGACTTATTCAAATGATAAACCCGATTTGGAGGGCTTCCCTTACCCTCTGCCGTCAAAAAAGAGCGAATACACATGCAGCCTTAAAATCGGCGGAGTTGAGTGGCTCGGCTCAACAAGCGGGCTGACAAGATATGACAAAAAAGCCGAAAGAGAAGAAGACATCATAATGTTTTTCAGCGCTCCGAGAGATCTCCACGATAACACCGTTAAGGCAATAATGCCGCAGGGCGAGAGCGTTTGGGTGCTGACCGAAACGGGTGCGGTTTTTATTGAGATGAAGCCGCTCGGCGCTCAGGAAAAGGCGGAGCTTTTGCTCAGCGAAACGCTTAAATATGTTGACCGCAGGGGAATGGTCAGCCAAAGAGACCTTGCAAGGCCGAGAAACCTCGAATCCCGTTATTCTCACGGTCATTCCGATAACGACGGCTGTTTTACTGCGGGATTTGCCATAGGAGAAATATTCAGATATGCCGTTTTCAAAAGGGAAAAGGGAGCGGAGCATCCCGAAACGCTTGAAGCGAAAAAGGTTGCAACAAGAGCGGTTGAAGCCTGCCTTTTGCTCCTGCATATCCATTCAAGGGGCAACGGCTTTGTTGCAAGAACATATCTCTGCCCCGATGAACCCGTTCCCGATGACGGAATCTTTTTCCGCATAAGCGGCGGCAAGGCGGTCTGCCTTGAAACAACCGAAGCCAAAAAGAGGGGCTGCGTCGGCGTTGAAACCGATGCTTCTGCCGAAATTCCCGCCCGTCTTGCAAAGCTTTTCACCGACGGCGGCTATTCGATTGACGGCATTGTTTATAAAGCCGACACAAGCAGCGACGAGGTAACTCTGCATTTTCTTCAGATGTATTTTGCCCATGAATTTCTCGGCTGTGACGACCCCGAGCTTGACGGAATAATCAAGCAGTCGGTCAAAGGCCTTATGGGTCATATCATTGACCACGGCTATGAGCTTCACGATTTCGGCAACAAGCCGACCTCCTGGGCGAAGTGGAGCAAGGATTATTTTGAAACGGATTTCGGCTGGGTTGACGCCTGCCTTAATTCCGCAGAGCTTCTCATGTATCACCTCGTAACCATGAAGATAACGGGCGAGGAGGGCAGATGGCGTGAGAGCTATGACCATCTTGTTTACGACCTCGGCTATGCCGACCTGTGCCCGAAGCATTTTGACCGCCTTTATCAGGCGAGCATTTCGATGAATTTCGATTATGTTGAGGATATAATGTACGGCGACCATATGCTTGCCGTTGCTTCATTCTGGGGTCTGTGCACTCTTGAAAAGAATGAAGAACTGCTCGAAAAATACAGGCAGGGCTTCAAATCGTGGAGAACATCGCTTGAAAGAGAGCATAATCCGGGCTATGACCTGCCGTTTGCCCTTTCATGCCCCGATGCGGAGATTGATATGGAACGCCTTGCGGAATGGTTCTACAGAACTAATGTCAGCCGTCTTGCGGCAGGAGTCAGCCTCACGGGCAGGCACGACACCCCCGTTAAAACTCTCAGAACCGGCATAAAAGAAATATCCGTGCTTCTTCCGCCCGATGAACGCTTTATTTCCAAATATGACAGAAATCCGCTCGGCTTCGTTAACGAGGATTCAAGCGGCGTTATGTGCATTGAAAGCTGTTATGTTTACACATTTGCCTATTGGATAGGCAGATATTACGGTTTCTTTGAATAAGGTGAGAGGAGTTGAATTCAATATGAATAAAAAAATACATCTTATCGGCAACGCTCACCTTGACCCCATATGGCTGTGGCGTTGGCAGGAGGGCTGCGGCGAGGTGCTTCAGACCTTCCGAAGCGCAGTTGACAGGCTCAACGAATATGACGAATTGGTTTTCACCTGCTCGTCCGCTTCGTATTACCGCTGGGTTGAGGAAATCGACCCCGAACTGTTTGACGAAATCAGAAAGCTTGTCAAGCGTGGCAGATGGGTTCCCGTCAACGGCTGGTGGGTTCAGCCCGACTGCAATATGCCGAGCGGCGAGAGCTTTGCCCGTCAGGCGCTCTACAGCCAGCTTTATTACTATGAAAAGTTCGGCGATATATGCAAAATCGGCTACAATGTTGATTCATTCGGCCACAGCGGAATGCTCCCTCAGCTTTTAACAAAGGGCGGTATGCGCTGTTATGTTATGATGCGCCCCGGAATGCACGAAAATCCCGAAATTCCCGAGAATCTATTTTGGTGGGACAGCCCCGACGGTTCAAGGGTTCTGACTTACAGAATCCCCGAAAGCTACGGCGTTTCGGGCAAGGAGGATATCGACAGAAAGCTTCCCGACTATATGCAGAGAGCAGAAAATACGGGTCACGGAATGATGATGCTTTTCGGCGTGGGCAACCACGGCGGCGGCCCGACAAAGGGCGATATCGAATATCTCATGCAGCTCAAAGAGGAGGGCTTTGCAGAACTTAAATTTTCTTCTCCCGAAGAATACTTCACTCAGCAATGCGCCGATAAGCTGGATTTGCCCGTCTGGAAAGACGATCTTCAGCACCATGCGAGCGGCTGTTATTCGGCAACCTCGATGATGAAACAGCTCAACAGAAAAGCCGAATATTGGCTTCAGAACGCCGAAAAATGGAACACGGTTGCATCGAAGCTTTCAAATCTTCCCAAAGCAACCGAGGAATTCGGCAAGGCGTGGAAAGAGGTCTGCTTCAATCAGTTCCACGATATTCTCTGCGGCTGTTCAATCAGAGAAGCTTATGACGATGTGCGTGACGCTCTCGGCTATTCGATGAAAATTGCCGCTTCGGAAGAAAACAAGGCGATGCTGAAAATTGCCGAGTCAATCAATACATGGCTTGACGGCGTTTCCGACACGGTTTCATGCAACGCACGCCACCATTGCCGCAACCTTAAATTCCCGAGACCGATTGTTGTTTTCAACCCCAATTCCTTTGAGGTTGAAACGCCCGTCAGAACCTATCATCCGTCAAAGAGGGTTCAGGACAGCGATTGGAACGATGTTCTCTTTCAGAATGTCCGTTCCTCACGCTCCAACGATTCTCACCTTGACACCGTTTTCATGGCGAAGGTTCCGCCCCTCGGCTATGCTACCTATTGGCTCTGGCACTATGATTCGGAGTTCACCGATTGGGGCAAGTGCGACAGCGGAGTTGCCGCAGACGGCTTCACAATGGAAAACGAGAATCTCAAAGTTGTTTTCGATGAAAAGACGGGCGGCATGAAGAGCCTTGTCACCAAAGAAAACGGCGCAGAGTTTGTCGGCGGCGAGTTCTGCGTTCCGACGGTTATTGATAATTCCGAGCCTGACACATGGGCGCATAATATATTTAAATTCGACAAAGAGATTGCCAAAATGGAGCTTAAATCGATTGAGCTTATCGAAAAAGGCCCGCTCAGAGCCGTTATCAGAGTTAAGCATGTTTACGGCGGTTCATATCTCACTCAGGATTTCATTCTTGCCTCGGGCGGCAAGACCCTCAGGGTCAAGTGCAGAATCCTTTGGCAGGAGCCGCTGACGATTCTCAAAATGCCCGTTACGGTTGAGGGAGAAAATCCGATTTCAACCTACGAGATACCCGCAGGCCTTATCAAGAGACCCTGCAACGGCGAGGAAGAGCCTGCGCTCACCTGGGGCGATATCACCGCAGGAGCGGCGGAGAGCCGCAAGGGCGTTTCGCTCATCACCGATTCAAAATACAGCTATGACTGCCCCGGCAACACGCTCAAGCTCACCATGCTGAGAAACTGCATTTTTGCCGACCATTATTCAGACCGACCCGCCGCCGATTTCAGCTACACCGACGAGGGCCTGCACAGGTTTGAATATGCCGTTTATCCTCATTCGGGCAAAGCGGAGAACAGCGGAGTTCAGCAGATTTCCGCTCTGTTCAATTCAAGACCCGTCACCGTTCCCGCAGGCTATCACAAGGGCAGTCTGCCGCTTAAAAAGAGCTTTATCAGCATTAATAAGCCCAATATCCGCCTTGACGCTCTCAAATACTGCGAGGACGGCTCGGGAGATGTTATAATGCGCCTTTGTGAGACCGAGGGCAAGCCCGTTAAGGCGGCGATTGTCTGCGACCTTATCGATGCGGGCTTCTATGCCGATTTCAACAAGCTTGAGGTCAAGACCTTCCGCATTAACCGTGAGGGTTATGTTAAAGAAACCGATTTTCTTGAAGGAATCGTTGAAGATTAAATAAAAAACACACTCCTATTACCTTATCCTTGAATATAATGGTAAAAAGGAGTGTGATTTTTTATGCCCTTATATCTTCAGCCGATAGTAAAAGTGACGCATGAGGGGCTTGATGTGAGCGAATTTCAGGGCAATATTGATTGGAACAGGGTTCGTTCGGACGGAAAAACCGCCGTTTATATCCGTTCAAGCCTCGGAAACGACTATATTGATGCCCGATTTGAGGAAAACTATGCGGGAGCGAAAGCAGCGGGGCTGATTGTCGGCTTTTATCATTATGTGACCGCCGAAAATACGGCTCAGGCGAGGGAGCAGGCAAGATTTTTTGTTGATGTAATAAAAGGCAAAAGCTTTGAAATGCGCCCTGCAATGGATTTTGAATATTTTGACGATTTATCTTCAAACCGGATTAACGCCATCGGGAAAGCCTTTCTCGATGAGCTTGTCAGCTACGGTGGCAAGGAAGCGGTTGTTTATACCGATGATTATGACGCAAAAACGCTGTGGGAGCCGGATATAACCGAAAATTATCCGCTTTGGATTGCTCAATGGAATGTTGCCTACCCGTCTTATACCGACCGCTGGAGCGGCTGGGTCGGCTGGCAATACACCGACGGGGGAATAGTCAGCGGAATTTCAACGGGCAGCACGGATCTTGACCGCTTCACCGACGGAATCCTCGTTTCGGATTCATCGGCGATATCGGGAACGCCCGCAAAACGGCCGACCGTCGGGTGCAGGCTGATAAGGGTAACGGTTCACAGCGGCGACACGCTTTGGGGTATCTCCCGCAGGTACGGCACAACCGTTAATTCAATCGTTAAGCTCAACGGCATCGTGAACCCCGATTTGATTTATGACGGTCAGAAGCTTTATGTCTGCGACAATGTCAAAAGCGGAGCGGAGAGAGAGGATTATTACACCGTCAGGAGGGGAGACACCCTCTGGGATATCGCAAATAAATTTTCAACCTCGGTCAAAAGGCTTGCGGGGATAAACAAAATCAGAAACCCCGATGTTATTTATCCGGGTCAGGTTATCAAACTCGGTTTTTCGGATTAAAATGCTTTTTGATACAATAAAAATGAATTGAAAAGATTTGCACGTTAGGGCTGGGGCTTGCTCCCGCCGTCTGCTTGTAATGCCGTATCTGTTGATATATAACGGTTTTTCGTAGGGAACGCCGTCCTCGGCGTTCCGGGAAAACAGCAGAAATCATCGGCAACATCGTAGGGGCGAACTTTGTTCGCCCGCCTGAAAAATGATGAAATGAAGTATGCCTTCGGCACACAACGGTAGGGGCGACCCTGTGTGGTCGCCCGTCCAGAAAAAATGAAGAAATGAAGTGTGCCTGCGGCACATGAAGTTTTTGCTTTCGCAAAAATGAAGTTTGCTTCGCAAATTAAGGATAGGCTCCGCCTATGACTG
>JBJEQD010000078.1:0-8363 GCA_051881575.1 Acutalibacteraceae bacterium
AACAAAATTGAATCAATCCTCAGCCCTACGGGCAGCTCCTTTTCTAAGGAGCCCATGCAATAGGTTGCTGCTTCGTTGGCCTCCTTTGGCAAAGGAGGTGGCACGGCGTGAGCCGTGACGGAGGATTGATAAGCAAACGGGTAAAAAATTGTATCCATAAACGCACAAATTCACTACAAATCCGTAGGGTCCGGCGTCTCCGACGAACCAATTTGCCATGGGCGAATAGCAAACACCCTGCTTTGGGACGATGTGGGCATCGTCCACTACAAAATCAAATCAAAGGGACAGCCCTTGCGGCTGTCCGTGAAACGCATCAAATCCCACGAAAAGCCGCAAAAAACACGGGCGGCATTAAGCTCACCCGTGTTTAACAATGATTTAATTTGAAAATTAACCGAACATCATAAGCAGGAAGCCTGCGGCAACTGCCGAGCCGATAACGCCTGCAACATTCGGACCCATAGCATGCATGAGCAGGAAGTTTGTCGGGTTATATTTTCTGCCCTCAACCTGAACAACACGGGCCGCCATGGGAACGGCGGAAACGCCTGCCGCACCGATAAGCGGATTGATTTTGCCGCCCGTGATAAGATAAAGAAGCTTGCCGAACAGAACGCCGCCTGCGGTTGAGAACGAGAATGCAACAAGACCGAGCAGGATAATAGCAATGGTCTTGGGGCTAAGGAACGTTACGCCGTCTGCGGTTGCGCCGACCGTGAGGCCGAGCATAATCGTTACGATATTGGTAAGAGCGTTTCTTGCGGTTTCGCTGAGTCTGTCGGTAACTCCGCACTCTTTAAAGAGGTTACCGAGCATGAGCATACCGATGAGCGAAGCGCAGGAGGGAATCATCAGAGCGCAGAGAACAAGAACAACAATCGGGAAAATGATTTTCTCTGCCTTGCTGACCTTGCGGAGCTGCTTCATCTCAACCTTTCTTTCCTTTTCGGTTGTGAGAAGCTTGATGATTTTAGGCTGGATAAGCGGAATGAGCGCCATATAAGAATAAGCCGCAACCGCAATCGGGGCTAACAAATGGTCTGCAAGCTTTGTTGTTACGAGAATCGCCGTCGGGCCGTCTGCGCCGCCGATGATGCCTATTGAAGCCGCTTCCTCAGGCGAGAAGCCGAGCAGGAGAGCGAGAACAAAGGCAATGTAGATGCCGAGCTGAGCGGCCGCTCCGAGAAGCAGGCTGACGGGATTTGCAAGCAGAGGTCCGAAGTCGGTCATTGCGCCGATTCCGAGGAAAATAAGGCAGGGGAATATGGAACTCTTAACACCTGCATAAATCAGCCTCAGAACGCCGCTGTCATACCAATGAGCGCCCTCAACTATGTTTGAGGTGTCCATAATTCCCGTTGGGTCAGCCATAAGACCTGCGTTGGGCAGGTTGGCAAGAAGAATTCCGAAGCCGATGGGAACGAGCAGTAAAGGCTCGAATTTTTTAACGATTGCAAGATATAAGAGAACGAAAGAAATGAGGATCATAACGAGCTGCTGCCATTGAAGCGAAGCAAAGCCCGAATTAGTCCATATTCCTTGGAGTATCTCGAGTAGATTCATATTGCCCTCCTTAGCCTATAACGGCAAGGACGGCATCGGTTTCAACTGTTGAACCCTTCTGAACGAGGAGCTGTTTAACGGTGCCTGCTGCGGGAGCAACGATTTCGTTTTCCATTTTCATTGCTTCAAGAACGAAAAGAACTTCGCCTGCGCTGACTGCTTCGCCCTGAGCCTTGTTGACTGCAAGGATTGTGCCGGGCATCGGAGCGGTTACTTTTGTTCCGTCTGCGGGAGCAACGGGTGCTGCGGGAGCGGCGGGTGCCGGAGCAGCGGCGGGAGCGGGAGCGGCGGGTGCCGGAGCAGCGGCGGGAGCGGGAGCGGGTGCGGCGGCAGGAGCAGGAGCTGCAGCGGGTGCGGGAGCAGCAACGGGAGCAGCGGCGCCAACGGGAGCGTCGGTAACGCTTGTGATAACAGCCTGGGTTTCTTCAACCTCAACCTCATATATTTTACCGTTAAGATTAACTGAATATTTCATTGTTATTTATCCTCCACTTTTTTGATAGATTTGAAGCTCAGTCTTTCGAGCGGAATGCCGCTTTCGTGGCTGACAAGCGCCATGATGACCGCCGCTTCGGGTTCTTCAACGCCGGTCAGTTCAAGCACCTTTTTGATTGATCTGAATCTGAGATTGCTCAGCGGAATGCCGCTTTTGTCGCTGACGAGAGCCATGATAACGGCGGCTGTGGGTTCGTCAACGCCCGAAAGCTCAATTCCCGACGGAGCCGCAGGAACGGCGGCGGGTGCAGGAACGGGAGCAGGAGCGGGAACGGCTGCCGGAGCGGAAGAAGCGGAGGACTCCGCCGAATCCGAATCTTCTTTTTTGACAAAAGTTCTGACAACCTTTGAAATCAGGAAAATCGAAACCGCAATGATTGCAAGCTCAAACATAACAACAAGGATTCCGACTGCCGCAATGGGGAGATTGCTGAGAATGGTTGAAAATCTGCCGGGAATCCCGGTGAACATTTCTTTGAATTCTGCGCCGATTGCGCTGATTTGGCTTATGAAACCGGACATTTTCCCCCTCCTCAGTTATTAATTTTATTAATGGAATAGGTGAAAGTATTCTTCTTTTTCATATCTCTTTTCTCGAAGAATGCTTCAGCCTGAGCGGGGAACGCAATGTAGGAAAGAACATCCTCATCGCAGGTTGCTCTGTCGCCGAGATATTCTCTTGCGGCTTCAACGCCGGGCTCAAGAGTGTCCGCAAATCTGCCGGTGAAGGGCTTCTCGTCGCCGAGAACGAGCTTCTGAAGCTCCTCGCTGACTTTGCCGGGTGCTTTGCCGTATTCGCCCTTGATGTAGCTCTTGACTTCCTTTGAAATGTTCTTGTATCTTTCGCCTGCAAGAACATTTGCGGTTGCCTGAACGCCGACCATCTGGCTCATCGGGGTAACAAGCGGGGGATAGCCGAGATCTTCACGGACTCTGGGAGTTTCAAGAAGAACCTCGTCAAGCTTGTCGAGCTTTTTCTGAGCGGTGAGCTGAGCAACAAGGTTTGAAAGCATTCCGCCGGGAATCTGATAAATCAAGGCGTCGGTCTGAGTGCCCATAACAACGGGATTGAGCAGACCGCTTTCAAGAGCCTTTGCACGCACGGGCTTGAAGAAATCGTTTATTTCCTTGCATACCTTTTCGTCAACATCAACCTCATAGCCGTACTGCTTGAGAGTGTAAACGAGGGTTTCGGTTGCGGGCTGAGAAGTGCCGCCCGAGAAGCAGGAAATTGCAGAGTCGATAACATCTGCGCCGGCTTCAACGCATTTGAGCAGAGTCATGAAGCCGAGGCCTGTTGTTGAATGAGTGTGAACAACGATGGGAACCTTGACATTCTCTTTGAGAGCTTTGACAAGGTCGTAGCCCTCCTTGGGGCTCATGATGCCCGCCATGTCCTTAACGCAGATTGACTGAACGCCGAGAGCCTCAATCTCTTTTGCGAGCTTGACATAGCTTTCAAGATTGTGAATGGGGCTGAGGGTGTAGCAGATTGTTCCCGAAGCATGAGCGCCGTTTTTGAGGGTTTCGTCAACGGCAACCTCAATGTTGCGGACATCGTTGAGGGCGTCAAATATTCTGATGATGTCAATTCCGTTCTCAATGCTCTTTTTAACAAAGAGACGGACAACATCGTCGGGGTAATGCTTGTAGCCCAGAAGATTCTGACCTCTGAGAAGCATCTGAAGTTTGGTGTTGGGGCAGGCTGCTCTGATTTTTCTCAGCCTCTCCCACGGGTCTTCGTCGAGGTAGCGCAGGCATGAATCAAATGTTGCGCCGCCCCAGCACTCAAGAGAATAATAACCCGCCTTATCCAGCTTTGAAAGAACAGGCTCGAATGCCGAGAACGGCATACGGGTTGCTATCAATGACTGGTTGGCGTCTCTGAGCACGGTTTCGGTAAAATTAACCTTCATTTCAGATATCATCCTTTCTATAAGAAACGGAGCGGGCAGCCGCCCCGGAAAAATCAGAATTCGATGCGTGAGGCAATGTAATCCTCAAGAGCGTCGATTGAAATGCGCTCCTGCTGCATTGTGTCTCTGTCTCTGACGGTAACGCAGCCGTCCTCAAGGGAATCAAAGTCAAAGGTGATGCAGATGGGAGTGCCGATTTCGTCCTCACGGCGGTAACGCTTGCCGATTGAGCCGGTCTCGTCAAAGTCAACCATGAACTTCTTCTGGAGCTTCTCATAAACCTTGAGAGCGTCGGGAGAAAGCTTCTTTGAAAGAGGAAGAACAGCCGCCTTGAACGGGGCAACGGCAGGGCTCAGATGAAGAACAACTCTTGTGTCGTTCTTCTCAGCGTCAAGAACCTCCTCGTCATATGCTTCGCAGAGCAGGGCAAGAACGGTTCTGTCAAGGCCGTAGGTGGATTCTATGATAAAGGGAATGAATTTTTCGTTGGTTTCGGGGTCGAGATATTCCATTTTCTGACCGCTGTATTCCTGATGTCTGGTAAGGTCGAAATTCGTTCTGTTGTGGGTTCCGTTGATTTCGCCCCAGCCGAACGGGAACAGAAATTCGATGTCGCAAGCCGCTTTTGCGTAGTGAGCGAGCTTTTCGTGGTCATGGAAGCGAAGATGCTCGGGAGCGATGCCGAGATCCTGATAGTATTTTAAGCCGTAAGCCTTGAAATACTCATAAAGGTCGGTGTCTGTTCCTTCTTTGCAGAAGGTCTGGAACTCCATCTGCTCGAATTCAATCGTGCGGAAGGTGAAGTTGCCGGGAGTAATCTCGTTTCTGAAAGCCTTGCCTATCTGACCGATGCTGAACGGGAGCTTGGCTCTCATCGAACGCTGAACATTAAGGAAGTTAACATATTCGCCCTGAGCGTTTTCGGGGCGGAGATAAATAACGCTCTTTGCGTCATTGGTAACGCCTCTGAAGGTCTGGAACATCAGGTTGAACTCTCTGATCGGGGTGAAATTATGCTTGCCGCAGTTGGGGCAGGGAATCGAATGAGCCTTGATGAACTCAAACATTTCGTCCTTTGTCATGCCGTCTGCATGAGCTTCGGGGTCAAAATCGTCAATGAGATTGTCGGCTCTGTGACGCATTTTGCACTCCTTGCAGTCAAGCAGAGGGTCGGAGAAGCTGGCAACATGGCCGCTTGCCTCCCAGACTCTGGGGTGCATGAGGATATCGGCGTCAACTTCGTAGCTGTTTTTTCTCTCCTGAATAAATCTCTTGCGCCAGGTGTCCTTGACATTGTTTTTGAGCCTTGCGCCGAGAGGACCGTAGTCCCAGGTGTTGGCAAGTCCGCCGTAAATGTCGCTGCCGGCGAAAATGAAGCCTCTGCCCTTGCAAAGGGCAACGATTTTATCCATGGTTTTTTCGGTATTTTTCATCATATCCAAAACTCCCGCCATTATAATACTATTTTAATCATCATACATTAATTATGCCCTAAAGTCAATATTTACCGACCCGAAAAAGGGCAGAAAAAAAGCCGCATTTTGCGGCTTTTTTTGGTTAAATGTGCTATTAGAGCAATCTCACACTATTTTTTAGATGTAAAAAGTTTAATAAATACCAAACAGTGACAGGAGTGAAAATGGATGAGAATCATATGAATCGTAGCTTACTACAAAATTGGAGGAGTATTCATCTGTTGTTAAGTAAATATCTTGAACATCATAATCAATCTTGGTTTCCCCGCTGTCTGTGTAAATATAAAGATCGCCCTTGAAGCTGTTTTGAGAATAGTCTTGGAAATACAAAACATTTCCATTTTCAAGGAAGTGTGCGTCGGAAGCGTTTTCGGCAATCTTTTTCTTTTCTCCGTCTGAATAGATATTCAATGTGCCCGTGTAGCTTTCTTTATCATATTCCGTGTAATAGAAGATACAATTACCGTCCTCGGGGACATAATATCTGTTGACATCATATTCAATTAATTGCTTGTTATAATAAAGGTCTCCGTCGTCTTTGGCATCTTTCAGATATATTATATCCTTTCCGTGAACAAGTTGAGCCTCTGAAACATCGCTGTCATAGAGCTCATTGCTTACGACGGCGCCGTCGGCTATTTTTACGATTCTCAATTCTCCGGTCTTCTTTTCCTCATCATACTTGTCAATGTAATACACAGTATCTGAGGTGTCGGCAATAACAAAGTTATTACATACCGAATCCGTGGCAATTTTTATTTGAGTACCATCCTTAACAATATAGGTTGTTGAATCTGAAGTCATTGCGCCGAGAATCATTTTTGAGAACTCGTTGAAATAATCATATTTCTGGAAATCAGTTTTATAGGTTGATATACCTTTTTCGACATTTGCTCTGAATTTTTCTTTTTTATCCAACTCGTTAATAAAATCGCCGATTTTTACTTTGTTTATATTTACATTGTCAAAGCTTTTGAAGATCAAAGCATTTGATTCGCTTGAAAGTGCCCTGATTTCAACGAAAGAAGCGTTAACGAGGTCGCTTTTTTCTCCGTCAAAGAAATATAAAGAATCAACTGTGTCTATTTCAGTTTCTTCAAGGACCTCTCTCGTCCAGGCTCTGTATAATGCTTCGTTGCGTGCTTTATAATCAGAATAGTAGTAGTCATCTATAAGTTTTTCATCTTTTTCTGCCTGACCCTCGGGGTCGATTATGTAGTCCATCAATGTTCCGGTGCCTTTTACTTTATTCTCCTTGGTATAATAGACGCCGCCGTTATCACAGACCAGCACAATGTCAAGAATGTCGGAATCAATCTTAATTTTTTCGGAGTCGGTTTTTTTCAGATAAAGCTCGCTGTTTTTATAATAGTAAATGTATTCAAGATTATCTCCGGTTTTGTAAACGGAGGTTACATCCGAATCAATTTTGACTTTTTCTCCGCCGATAGCCTGGAAATACAAGCCGCCGTCCTCAATCAAATAAAGAATGCCTGAGCAGTCTTTTGCAACGTATAGTTCTTCAACTTCGGAAATTATTTTTTTCCGTTCAACCATATTATGGCTGTAAAGATTGTCGTAAATATCCATATAGATGACATTGTCGCCGGTATCATCTACAAAATAATAAACAACATCTTCAGCAATCTTGACAGGCTCGGATTCAGGCTTGTTCAGTAATAGGTAATAAAGAGAGAAAGAATCGGTTTCAATATCAATTTTTTTGGCGAAAAACACTTTATTACCGTTCTTTGAAAACTCGACAGCGTTCATAATCATTAGGTCTGTCGCCGACGCATCTTCATCCTTGAGGAAGCTGTCGGTTAATAAAACGGGAGTATTATTTTTCGATTCAAGATAATATAAGGAGTTATCTTTTACATAAAGAGTTCTTTCAACAAACTTATCGTCGCCTTTCTTTGACAAAAAGAAAATAAAAGCGGATATTGCAAGCAATAGAACAACGGCGATTATCGAAAAAACAAATGCTTTTACTTTTTTGCTTTTCTTTTTCGGTTCCGGGGAACTGACATCGTATAGGTTGCTTTCGGTTATTTGTTCCTCATTATTTTCTTCAACCGTCTCAACCTGTTCAGGTACTGATACAACAGTCTCAGCTTTTTCCTGATTGGCATTCAAATCTTCTCCGCAGTCGGGACAAATTCTTTCTTCGCCAACATCAGAATTACATTTCGGACAAATCATAATATATCTCCCTCTTTCTTTATTCTTTGCACCTATATAAGTGCAAAAACATAATATCATTAAATTAAAATGATGTCAAGATATTTTTGCGCTTATTTAAGTGCAAAAGAAAGGCGGCATTTTATGAACGGCGAATATGAAAAGCAAATGGGCGGCAGAATCAGGGAGCTCAGAGAAAAAACAGGCATGACTCAGGAACAGCTTTCGGCAAGGCTTCAGGTGAACGGGTGCGACATAACCCGCAGCGCTTTGGCTAAAATCGAGGTCGGACAAAGGCATATTTATCCCGACGAAATTAAACTTATCAAGGAAATTCTGGAGGTTTCGTTTGAGGAAATATTCGGTTGAATATTGACATCGGATTTATAGAAATCAACTGAAACGGTAGGGCGGGGGCTTGCTCCCGCCGTTTGTGTGTAATGCCGTATCTATTGATATATAACGATTTTTTGTAGGGAACGCCGTCCCCGGCGTTCCGTTGGAATTTGATGCGTTTCACGGACAGCCGCAAGGCTACGATTTTATTTTTCAATTTGTAGGGGACGATGCCCACATCGCCCCCAAAGCTGTATATTGAATTATTCGCCTGCGGCGAATTGGTTAGTCGGGGACGCCGAACCCTACGGATATGTCGTTAATTTGTGCGATTTTATGCGGCAACCGTAGGGGACGGGTTTCCCGTCCCGCATAAAACCGAGCCGTTATA
>JBJEQD010000079.1:0-36893 GCA_051881575.1 Acutalibacteraceae bacterium
GTATTTGTTGATATATAACGATTTTTCAGTAGGGAACGCCGTCCTCGGCGTTCCGTTGGATTATGCACCGTTTTCGGCAAAAGCCGTTGTGTTCGGCGTACCTGACTTGGATAGGTGCGATTATTTGCATTGAATTTATCTGCAAACATTCCAATCCTCAAGCGCTATGCGCCAGCTCCTTTGCCAAAGGAGCCGATGCCGCCAGCCACGGCTTTGCAGATAGTTTATTATTTTGATTTAGCTTCCACCTTGGGCTCCTTAGAAAAGGAGCTGCCCGTAGGGCTGAGGATTGATTCGTTTTTGCTTTTCTATTTTTGATGTTAAACGGCGGGAGCAAGCCCCCGCCCTACCTTTCACCTATTACCTTTTACTTCTTCACTATTCACTCAAAAAACAGCTTTTGCAGAGCAATTAAAATCGGTCAAAGGCGGAGCCTATCCGAACCTTTTCACTCTTACTTCTTATTTCTTAACTATATTTTAGTGCCCCCGCCCTACCTTGAATACTGCAAAATCCGTTATTTCTGCATTTTGAATACCATGGGCATCGTCCACTACAAATTAACATTTACTTGCTTTAATTCTTTTTTCATTTAATCCCTTGTCAAATTCCATAAAAGTATTTTTTAATATTATCAGCCTCAGGATAATCTATCTCATCAATCGCCTTGATTACCTCGTTTACATCATATTCAACTTCAATCGGTTCAACTTCAACATTTCCTTTTTCTATTTTCACAATACCTGCCCGTGCAATATTTTTATCCCGGGCAGGGCAGCCGAGTGAACCGACATTTATATATAATTTGTCTCCTTTGCAAATATTTCTGCAATGGTCATGCCCATATAAAACGATATCACTTCCGATACCGTCAAACATCTTTTCCAAATCCTCAGCGGACGGATTTGCTTTATAATTGATATAATGACCGTCATAATCCATACAATAATGCATAACAGACAAACTGTAACCTTCATATTCAACATTCACCAGATACGGTAATTGTCTGAGAAAATCAACGGATTCCGCTGATAACAAACCATGTTCCCATTTATGATGTTTTATTTCTTCAAGACCCATGTGTTCTTCATTCGGATATTCAGTCGGCATTTTATCAAGTAAATATTTTTCATGGTTTCCCCGTACCGCAATTAAACCGGGAATCTGTATCATGTATTGTACCGTTTCTTCGGGATACGGTCCGATTCCGATTATATCTCCACAGCAAATAATTTTATCGCATTTCAGTTGCTATAATTTTTCTGCAACGGCTTTAAGTGCCGTAAAATTGTTATGTATATCTGTGATTACCCCGAATTTCATATATTTCAATCCCTTATAATACGAATCAACATTTCAATCCGCCGTTTTTACTTATCCAGATTTTTAACCGTAGGAAGATTCCATTGAAAAACCGTTGCAAGAATTCTGATAATCATAACCGAGCCTGCGCCGATGATAACCGCAAGCGCCGTTGAACAAACTTTATAATGAATCAGATTATAATAAATCAGCGCACCGATTATTGCGGCAATCGCATAAACTCTTTTGCGAAGAATTTTCGGCACTTTGCCCGCCATAATATCCCGCATAACTCCGCCGCCTACCCCTGTCAGGGTTGCAACAAATACCGAAAGAAACATGTTTTCGCCGAAGCCACAGGCGATTGCGCTGTTAACTCCGCCGATAACAAAAACGGAAAGACCGATTGAATCGAAAACATTTATAATCTGCGAATAAACATCAAAATGCTTTTTGATTCTCGTGCCGAGAAAATATGCGATAACAAAAACAACGAGCGAAGTCACGAGCGCAGTTATCGCAAAAACGGATTTTCTGAATGCCATGGGCGGCAGATAGCCGAGAATCAAATCTCTCACTATTCCTCCGCCGACAGCCGTTACCGTGCCGAGCACAAGCGCACCGAAGATATCGAATTTCTTTTCAAGAGCGGTTATTACGCCGGAAACCGCAAAGGCAACCGTTCCGATTAATTCAATTGCAAAAAGCGCCTTTTCAATGCTCATGGGCACTCCTCCCGTTGATAAAATTATTATGAATCAGACTGTTTCCTTTCGCTTTTGGCTCTCCTTAGCTGTGAAAAGAAATCCGACAGCAGAGCGGAGCATTCCTCCGCCATGAAGCCCGAAACAACCTCGGGCTTATGGTTATAGGGCAGGTCAAAAAGATTGATTACCGACCCGCACGAACCCGCTTTTCCGTCGCTTGCGCCGAAAACGAGACGGCGAAGCCTCGAATTGATGATTGCGCCCGTGCACATGGGGCAGGGTTCAAGAGTCACGAACATTTCACATTCCCAAAGCCGCCATCCGCCGAGCTTTTTGCAGGCAAGGTCAATCGCTTCAAGCTCGGCATGAGCAAGAGCGTTTTTGTCCGTTTCACGCCTGTTCCTGCCGACGGAAACCACCTCGCCGTTTCGGACTATGACTGCGCCGACAGGCACTTCAAGCTCCGAGGCGGCAATTTTCGCCTGCTCAATCGCTATGTTCATAAAATCGGTGTCAGTCATCAAATCACCCGTTTCGATAAAATCTATCCTCTTTCCATTTTAGCGGATTATTGTCAATATACTCCCAAATCGCCTCATAATCCTTGTCATCTCTGATAATGTGATCATAAAATGAACGCTGCCAAATCGAAAAACCGATTTCTTTTGTAGCCAAAGTTTTGAACGATTTGATAAGCTGCGGAATGCTTTGAGTAGGGGACGATGCCCACATCGTCCCATCATCTTTTGCGATAAATATAATCATGTGAATATGATTCGGCATGATAACATATTTGTGCAAACCTTTTATTCCGAGAATATATTTTTCAACCGTCTTTCCATATTCGGACAGCTTTATTTCAGGGGCGATGTAGGCATCGCCCCCTACGATTTTGCCTAATATTTTCTTTTTATCTTTGGTGCAAACCGTAACAAAATACGCTCCGCATTGAGAATAATCGTAGCCTTTCAGGCGGTTCGTTTTTCTGTTGTAATACATATTTTTAAGATTTTCATATCGTCCCCAATAATTATCTCATCAATGAGTTATGAAATCTTCGTTATAATGAGTTAGTTTGCGTTTTATAGTATTCTATAACTTTATGTAAATCCAAATCTTTACTCATTTCTGTTTGAATAATCGAATTGTTATTCATTATCAACAGTTGTTGCATTCCTTCGTCCGGGGTTAGAATTACAGCTTTTTCAAATGCATAGTCTAATATTTCAACGGTAACAACGCTTTTGTCTTTAGTTAAAAGACGATTCCAATAAAGCCTTGAATGTGCCGGAATAACGAAACTTGAATAATGTGTAATTATCATATATGAACTGATTTCTTCATCGCTTTTCGACTTTATATGAAGAGACTGTGTCGAATAGTATTCTTTTTTCAACAATTCAACATTTCTTCTCTCTTTTTCGCTTGAATTTATAACAGAATATGAATCAGGGTCCATTCCCGGAAGGCATTCACTTATGGAAACGCAAGGAAACTCCGGTGTTTTTTTGGTTGATGATAACGAACAGAATGTCGAAACACCAAAATTACATGAAAAATAAAGCAACAAAACAATCAGATAAACATTTATTGATTTTTTCATGCCATCCACTATAAGTCGTCTGTGCTTTGCTACCTTTTTTATTAATAAAAATGTCACAAGAAGAACAGCGGAAAACACGGAAACAACAACATAACTGAAATATTCCGTTATAACAAGTGATACCAACAGAAAAAAGGATATTATCCAAGTTAATGATAGTAATATAGTTAAAAATAGAGCTTTTGAAGATTTCTGCCTATCCATAATTCAAGTTCACTTCCGATCCATAAATTCTTGAATACATTTTCTGCACCTTTTATGCAGACTCAATCCCCTACGATTTTAAATAATTATATTTGCTAAAAAGATTGCCAATCCATCCGTCACGGATTACGCCGTGCCACGCTGACAGCGCCGTCCCCCTTTGTCTGCTTCGCGGACATTTCCCCCGCACTGCGGGGGAATCGACCTTTGCCAAAGGAGGTCAACGAAGCAGGAAGCTATTGCCTGGGCTCCTTAGAAAAGGAGCTGCCCGTAGGGCTGAGGATTGATTCAATTTTGTTTAACGATTTTGATATTAAACGGCGGGAGCAAGCCCCTACCGTGTTGCCGATGATTTCTGACATTTCAACGGAACGCCGAGGACGGCGTTCCCTACGGAATATTCATATATATCAACAACTCTGCGTTTTGCAAAACGGCGGGAGCAAGCCCCCGCCCTACCTTGTGCCTTTTACCTCTTATTTCTTACATCTTCACTTTTCACTCAAAAAAAGTGAAAAGCAGTTGCATACGAAAAAGCTGCAATTATCTGTTTGGGCTCCCTCTTGAGAGCTGGCGCATAGCGACTGAGGGAGTTAACAACAGCTTTTGCGGAGCAATAAAAAACATCAGGTTTTCTTTTTACTCCCTCCGTCTTTTGCTTCGCAAAATCCACCTCCCTCTTGAGGGAGGCGAATTAATCAATCAGCTTTTGCGGAGCAATTACAATCGGTCATAGGCGGAGCCTATCCTTAATTTGCGAAGCAAACTTCATTTTTGCGACAGCAAAAACTTCATGTGCCGCAGGCACACTTCATTTCTTCATTTTTTCGGGACGGGCGACCCGTCCCCTACATTTTCATTATGATTTCTGCATGTTCTATCGGGCGACCACGCAGGGTCGCCCCTACCGCTATGTGCCGGTTTAGGCGGACGAACAAAGTTCGCCCCTACCGTGTTGCCGATAATTTCTGCCGTTTTCCCGGAACTCCGGATGCGTTCCCCGCCGGAAATCAATTATTTCTTGCTTCTCAAATCGATTTTATCGGCGTGCCAGATGTTCTCTGCATACTCATTGATTGCACGGTCGGCGGCGAAAATTCCTGCGCCCGAAATATTCATCAGCGACATTTTATCCCACTTCTTCGTGTCGTGCCAAAGCTCCTCGGCATATTTCTGAATATTTCTGTAATCCGCAAAATCCGCAAGCACCATATAGGGGTCATGATGAACGATGGTGCCGCTTATCTCGCCGAACATCTTTCCGCCGATGCCCTTGTTGGCAAACTCGATAACATTGTGAAGCTCCGCATTGTTGTTATAATAATTCTGAGGAACATAACCTCTCTTTTTAAGCTCGTTAACCTCGGGAGTGCTCATGCCGAAAATCATGATATTTTCCGCACCGACAGCTTCATAAATCTCAACATTTGCGCCGTCCATAGTGCCAAGGGTAAGAGCGCCGTTTATCATAAGCTTCATGTTGCCCGTGCCGCTCGCTTCAGTGCCTGCAAGCGAAATCTGCTCGCTGATGTCGGCTGCGGGCATAAGAGCCTCAGCCATGGTGACATTATAATCTTCCATATAAACGACCTTGAGCCTGTCTTTAACATCGGGGTCGTTGTTGATTAGATCCGCAAGGGCGCAGATGAACTCAATAATCTTCTTCGCCATGAAGTAGCCCGAAGCCGCCTTTGCGCCGAAAATATAGGTGTGCGGCGTGAAATCACCGTTGGGATTTGCCTTTATTTCAAGATATTTTGCAAGGATATTCAGCGCATTGAGGTGCTGACGCTTATACTCATGAAGTCTCTTGACCTGAACATCGAAAATTGAATTCGGGTCGAGAACTATACCCGTCTTGCTCTTGACGAGCTTTGCAAAATCCGCTTTGTTGGCGGTCTTTATCTTGCGAAGCTCCTCGAGAACCGAAGCGTCATCCTTGAAATCACGGAGCTTTATAAGCTCGCCCGCATCATAAACAAAGCCCTTGCCGATAAGCTCGGTGAGCATTGAGGTCAGGCGGGGATTCGCCTGGCAGAGCCAGCGGCGGTGAGCGATACCGTTGGTGACATTGGTGAATTTATCGGGTTCAAGCGTATAGAAATCGTTGAAAACGGAATCCTTGAGAATCTGGCTGTGGAGAGCAGAAACGCCGTTGACCTTGTGGCAGACGGCAACGCAGAGATTCGCCATTCTGACTGCGCCGTTTGAGATTATCGCCATTCTCTCAACCCTTGCGGCGTCTCCCGTTTCGTCCCATATCTTCTTTCTGAAGCGGTTGTCAATCTCCTTGATTATCTGATAAATTCTCGGAACAAGGCGTCTGAAAAGATCCTCGCCCCAGCATTCGAGAGCTTCCGCCATAACCGTGTGGTTAGTGTAGGCGCAGACATCCTGAACGATTTTGAAAGCGTCATCCCAGCCGTAGCCGCATTCGTCGAGCATGATTCTCATAAGCTCGGGGATAGCCATGGTCGGGTGAGTGTCGTTGATGTGGATTGCATTTTTCTCTGCGAAATTATCAAGTGAGCCGTATTCTCTCAGATGCCTTGCAACGATATCCTGAATCGAAGCGGAAACAAGGAAATACTGCTGTCTCAGGCGCAGGCTCTTGCCCTCGGGATGATTGTCGGCGGGATAAAGCACCTTGCTGATGACCTCCGCCATAGCCTTTTCTTCCATGGCTCTCATATAGTCGCCCTGATTGAACATTGCCATATCGATGCTGTCAGCCTTTGCCGACCACAGGCGGAGAACCGCCGCACCCTTGCCGTCCTTGCCGGGAACCATCATATCATAGGGCACAGCCTTAACTGTCTTGCAGCCGACAAGCTCAACATGGTGGAACGGACCCTCCCATGTTTCGGAAACGCTGCCCTCAAACTTAACCTCAACCGCCTTATCCTCTCTCGGTGAAAGCCATACCTCACCGCCGGGAAGCCAGAAATCGGGCATCTCGGTCTGCCAGCCGTCAATAATTTTCTGCTTGAAAATACCGCCCTCATAAAGAATGGAATAGCCCATTCCGTGATAGCCCTGATTTGCAAGAGCGTCAAGATAGCAGGCGGCAAGTCTGCCGAGGCCGCCGTTGCCGAGACCTGCGTCAGGCTCGCAGTCATAGAGCTTTTCGAGCTTTACGCCGAAGGTTGCAAGCGCTTTCTTTGCGGTATCGGTCATGTCGAGATTATAAAGGGCATTTTTGAGGCTTCTGCCCATGAGAAATTCCATGCAGAGATAATAAATTTTCTTCTGACCCTTTTCTTTTGATTCTGCGTCAAACTTTCTGCGTGATTCTCTTATCATATCCCTCGCAATCATTGAAAGGGCTCTGTAGAACTGATCGTCCGTTGCGTCCTTGGGCGATACGCCGAAGAAATGGGAAAGTCTTGAAGTTATCATTTCTTCAAGTTCTTTTTTTGTTACTGCCATAAAGCACATCCTCCTGAATTATTCAGTCATATTTTTATACTATACCTTGTAATTTTACACCAAAACGAATAATATTACAACAAAATTTTAACACTTAGTTAATTTAAAATACTTGTAACGCATAGAAAATTGAGGTATAATAATTAAAAAAATTGGCAATTTTGTTTAAGTTGGAGTTTTTTTGAACAAAAATAAAGAATCGGTGATAAATTTGAACGAATATTATCAGCCCCCCGAAAGCCGTTATTTGCAGGAGCAAAGCGAACGGCGTGGAGTCAAATATGTCGGAATAGTCTCGGGAATCTGCGTTATTTCGTATGTCATAATTCAGAATGTAATGTCGCTTATCGTCGCAATGACCCCGCTCAGAGAGCTTTATTTCAGCGACCCGACGATGCAGAGCGTTGTCACGATTTTTATGTCGATTTTCAGCCTGCTTGTTCCGTTCGGAATCGGCGGAATGCTGATAAACCGAAAAACAGGCGATCAGGTTTTCAATTTTGAAAAGCCCGTCAGCGGCAGGCTCATGGCGTTCGCCGTGCCTCTCGGCTTTTTCGTCTGCCTTGTCGGCAACTATGTTTCGAGCATTTTCGTTAACATCATGTCGGATATAGGCTTCAATCTTTCCGCTCCCGACTTTGATGTTCCGTCGGATATTCCGGGCAGGATAGTCTATCTCGTTTCAATTGCCGTTGTTCCCGCTCTCGTTGAAGAATTTGCAATCAGGGGCGCCGTGCTTCAGCCTCTGCGCCGCTACGGAGATAAATTTGCAATCATCGCTTCTGCCATCATTTTCGCCGTGCTCCACGGCAATCTGATTCAGGCTCCGTTCGCCCTCATTGCGGGAGTGGCTCTCGGCTATGCCGTTTGCATCACCAACAGCATCTGGACGGGCGTTCTGATTCATTTTTGCAACAATCTCTATTCGGTTATCATCGAATTTCTGATTGCGGATATCGCAGATGAACAGCTTCTCAACCGCATCTATATCATCGTCATGCTTGCCCTTTATGCGGTTTCGATTCTCGGCTCGGTTATCTTCGTTATCGTTAAGGGCAAAAGAAAGCTTATGCCCTCGTTCACCCTCATTTCCGAAGGTCAGAAGATGAAATCGTTTTTAATAAACCTGCCGATGGTTATTGCAATTCTCATTATGCTGAAAATCACGGCTCAGAATGTCTCTTTCGGATAATCGGAAACCAACGGTGTAACCCCCTTTTTTTAGGGTTACACCGTTGGTTTCATTCTTTTATTCAATTCATTTTGCCTGTAGCTCATCAACCTTACGGAGATATTTATTTACTGTTGCGCCAAAGGTAACATTCCAGTCTGTTTTCAAAAGTTCAATTATTCTGTGATAAGTGGAAACAGATTTTTGACAGTCGCCTTTGATTTCGTAAATATGTGCAATTGCTTCAAGTGAATCTGTAAACCGTGGTTTTTCTTGAAGTTCAAAAGATTTTTCGTAACAAGAAATTGCATCATCATATTTACAATCGTCAGCATTAAAATCAGCAACTATTGCCCAAGCGTACCAACTGTCAGGAAACTGTTTAACCATATCGTTGAGTAATTTTTCAACTTCGTTTACTTTTCCTTCTCTTCGCAGAATCATCGCATCAAAAACAAAAAGCAGTTCCGGGTTTTCAAGTGTTCTGATATTTTCAATCACTTCTTTGGCTTCTTCGGTTCTGCCGTCTGCAACAAGTGCAGGTAACAGATAGCGGTATGCTCTCATATCATTGGGATATGCTTTTAAATGTTCATAGTAGAAAGCAATAAGCTCGTGACGGTTACGGTAATTCCAATCCGTATGCGGTGAGCCGTATGCATCACGCAAAATATTGTTCATGCTCTTGCTTGTGTCGCCAAGCTGCAAAGCTCTCTTTGCATATTCAACAGCTTGACTGTTTGAAGATTTTGCACGGTGCGAATAAAGCCACGCAAGTGTTTTGAGCGCATTGATATTATCGCTTTCTTTGGCAATTTGTTTTTCAAGAAAACACTTTGCATTCTCAAATTCCGTATCTGTGAGTAATGATTTTTCGTTGAGCATATTTTCAATTCTCTTGTATTGTGATTCTTCTGTAAACTCAAAAAGCTCATCAATACTCACACCGAAGTATACTGATATTTGCGGAAGCAAAGAAATATCAGGCATAGTCGTTTCGTTCTCCCAACGGGAAACAGCTTGGTATGTTACGCCCAATGCATTTGCTAATGCTTCCTGTGTTACACCTTTGTTAGTTCTCAATTGTTTAATTTTTTTACCGAGTTCCATAAATTATCACCTTGTTTATTATTTCGGTACCGATGTCTATATTATACGGGATGCACACAGATTAAGCAATAAACAGGCGGATGATAATAACTAAACTGAAACAGGAATAATTTTGCTTAATAAAAAAAGCCCCATAAAGCGAGAAAAAGATGCCGGTTGAAGCATCTTTTTCTGCATGGGGTTGAATTGAGGAGGGGTATTGCGTACTCAAAAATGAAAAATGAGTAGCACTCTGCGGGTTGCGGCTCCCGCTGAGTACATTTAGAATATAACCCGCAAATATTAATTCAGTATGAATAAGCTATAAACAGATGTAGGATATTTTATTAACTTTGGTCAATAAGCAATATTATTTTAAATCCGAATAAAATTCATCAATATATTTCTCAACATCCGCTCTCGTGCCCTTGAACGGCCCGGGAGTTTCCATTTTAAGCGAAACCGTTGCCGTGGCGGTGAGAAGCGATTCCGGTATTGAGTGCGAAAGGCGTTCGTTGATGTAGGCGGCAAAGGTCGTGTCTCCCCTGCCCGTTCTTCCGCTGAGATTTCTTGCTCTTATCGGGCAGGTGTAAAAATCCTTTCCGTCATAGGCAAGAACCTCGCTGTTGTGGGTTATCAGTATTTCCTTTGCGCCCCATGAATAAAGATGCTTTGCGGCTTCACGCCTGTCGGCACAGCCCGTCATGATTTCCGCTTCGGCGGCGTCGGTTTTGAGATAATCAATGAACGGCAGACATTCTTTCTTTGCCGCCCAATCCTCAAAATACATTGAACCGTCGGGCGCAACATGCCTGAGCATTGCCTGAACATCAAGCGCAACGGGCGCTTTTTTTGACAGAGTTTTTATTAAATCGGAATCAAAATCGCCGTAAACAAGACCCGCAAGATGATAAATTTCCGCCTCGATGTTCGGAAGCTCGGCGGCGTTGAACGGATCGCCGACAGAAAGGCATTTGCTCGTTCTGCGCTCCTTGTCGGGGGTGTGATAGACATTAACCATGTCGCAGGATTTCTCCGACGGCAGGCAGAAAATATCCTCTTTGGGCAAGGTGAAGCTCTCGAGCCGTTCCTTATCCTTTTCGGCAAGCTTCGTTACGGCGGCGACCCTGTGACCGAGCGCATGGGCGCTTGCGGAGGAGAAAACGACCGCTCCGCCGACTATTCTGACCGTATTGCCGAGATGGTCTGTGTTTGAATCCATCGTCGCATGGCCGATTATCATTGAACTGTATTTTTTCATTAATCTGTCTCCTTATGGTTTTTCCGCTCCGTTATCTCATAACACATATGTGTTCATTTCTTCCGCAACGGTTATGTCGGGGTAGTCTTTGTATTCCTCCGAAGGGTCGTAATCGGGGCTTAAATGCGTTGAAATTATTTTTATTCCGAGCCTGTCGCTGAACGATTTTGCATGGGAAACATTCATGTGCGGCCCCGGGAAACCCTCGGGCTTTGAGCAGTCAGCAAGCAGAATATCCGCTCCCTCGCAGGCTTTTTCGACGTTTTCGTTATACATCGTGTCGCCCGTGAAAACAAGCGTTTTTTCGCCCTTTATTTTTGCGGCAAGGCAGGGCGCAGTATGCTTCATATCAAAAAATTCAAGACTGAATTCTCCGATTTTAACCCTGCTTTCGCTGCTGATATTGACAACCTTTATGTTCGGATGAGAAAAAAGTATTTTATACCATTCGCTGTCGGAATAAGCCGTGTAAACCGTGACGGTATGCTCCAACTCCTCCAGAAGATAGCGAAACGGAAGCAGATCGCTCGTGTGGTCATAATGAAGATGAGAAATAAAAATCCCGGTTATTTTTCTGATATCGATTACCTGCTGAAGCCTTGCAAGCGTGCCCGAACCCATGTCCATAACAAGCGCAGTATCGCCCTGAGTCAGCAGATATCCGCTTGCGGCTCCGTCTCCGGCTTTCGGATAAGGGCCGTATTTGCCTAAAACAATCAGTTCCATTTTTATCCTCACTTTCCGATTGCGGCGGCATATTCCGCCCTCATTTCATCTTTAACTATCCCCTTGAGCAGATTCAAGCTTAAAATTTCATTGGCTTTCATGTGGTCACGGGTCATAAAATCGCCTGCAATGATGTTGACCTTTTCGAGGAGCACGGGGTCTGCGGCGATTTCGGAAATAATCTGCGGGAAATAGGGTCTGTCAAGCTCGTCGAGGTCGTCGGGCCATTTGGTTATGCCGTTTTCCGTGCCCGGATTCGGGGTTTGCTGAGTCTGAAGCCAGAAAAAGCCGTCCGTGTTCAGATTTCTGAGATAATTGACGCATTCAACGGCAAATTTTTCGGGCTTTAAGCCGAAAATTTTGGGATCCCACGGTTCAAGAAGCGGGCAGTCACAGCTGTATTCATATTCTTTTTTGCTGTTTATGATGATATATTTTTTGCCCTGCCTGCGAATATCGCCGAGGGTCACGGAGCTGACATCTCCGTAGCCCGTCAGCGCATACCTTTCGGGGCTGAGATAATCCTTTATCAGCTTGCTGACCGCATCGGGGTCACTGCCGAAGGTCAGACTTATCGGGCCTATTCTCTGATTTGAATAGGTTCTGATATCGAGAATAAGGAAGTCATCAAATTCATCAACTATTCTGCCGAGGCTTTCAAACGCAAGCTCGGCGGGCATGCCCTTTGAAACTCCGTGAGCAATGAAAAGCCTGCCCTTTCGGTCGGTTTTCAGCCTTATTCCGAATTTGCGAACACCGTAGCAATACTGCTCATAGAGCGTGCCGTTCTGGCATCTTGCAAACTTTGACATTCCCATTGTGCCCGCATTGTGCGCCCCGGGAATCGCAATTTTCGTAACCTTTGCATCGTCTTTGATATAGGACATCCAATTTTCATAAAACATAATTCACACCACCTGAAAAATATAGAATTTCAAATAGTCGGTCTCGGGAACATTCCAGAGCACGGGATGGTCGCACGATTGCTGACGCATTTCAATTTGTTTTAGCTGAACGCCTGCATCGGCGGCGGCATCATGGAGCATTTTAACGAATAATTCGTTTTTCATAAAATGAGAGCAGGAGCAGGTTGCAAGATAACCGCCCCTGGGCAGAAGCTTCATGGCTCTGTAGTTTATTTCTTTATATCCTCTCTCCGCACCCTTGACGGTCTTTCGGCTCTTGGTGAACGCAGGCGGGTCAAGGATTATGAAATCAAACGGCTTTTCGCCCTTTGCTTCAAGCTCGGGGAGCAGATCAAAAACATCCGCAACAACGAAATTAAGCTTTTCTTCAAGTCCGTTCAGCCCTGCATTGGCTCTTGCGGTTTCAATTGCGGTTTTGGAAACATCAACCGCCGTAACCTTTTCCGCTCCGCCGAAAGCGGCGTTGAGCGCAAACGAGCCTGTGTGGGTGAAGCAGTCAAGAACCCTCTTGCCCTTTGCTATTTTTGAGACGGCGAGACGGTTATATTTCTGGTCAAGAAAGAAGCCCGTTTTCTGACCGTTCTCAAAATCAACAATATATTTAACTCCGTTTTCCGTTATCTCAGTCACGGTTTCCGCAGGGTGAGGAATCGGCTCATACCAGCCTTTGTATTCCGAAAGCCCCTCAAGCGAACGGATTGCAACATCGTTGCGTTCGTAAACTCCGCTTATTTTTTCGCCGCTCTCACGGAGAATTTTAACAAGCAGAGTATAGATTTTATCCTTGATTTGCTCCATGCCGAAAGAAAGCACCTGAGAGACAAGGATATCCGAAAAACGGTCAACCGTCAGCCCGGGAAGCCCGTCGGCTTCGCCGAAAACAAGCCGACAGCACGAAAAATCGCCGCCCATAACGGTTTTTCTGTATTCAACGGCATATTTCAGCCGCCTTTCCCAGAACGCATCGGAAAAGGTTTCGTTGGCGTTTGAGGAAAGCACTCTGACCCTTATTTTGCTGTTAAGGCTCAGAAAGCCCGTGCCGAGATAAGCTCCCTTCTGCGAAAGCACATCAACAAGACAGCCGTTGCTCATTTCGCCGAAGGATTGCAGAATCTCCGCTTCATAGACCCAAGGGTGACCCCGTCTGAGCGATGCTTCCGCCTTTTTTGTTACGGTTACCAATGGAAAACTCCGTTTGCTTTTCATATTCAGACCACTTTTCGGAAAAATTATTTAACAGATAAATTTTACCACAATTTACCCCGCATTGTCAATCAAACGCATCGGTCAAACCGTAAAAATCATAAAATATAAGAAAATATAAAAAAAGTGGAAAATTGCTGAAAAAATATCGATAAAAAAGTAGCAATTTCCGTATTTTTATGATATAATGCTTTAAAATGCGGTATTGCAGGTCGATTCAACGCCGAATTCCGCAATTTATTCTCAATGCAGTTTAAAATTTCATTCAGGAGGAATGACTTAATGCTGAAAAAAATTAGCACCCTGCCTTTCAACGGCACCCCCGAGCAGGAGGCAAAGCTCAAGGCCGTAATTGACGAATGCAAAGGCGACAAGAGCTTGCTCATGCATGTTATGCAGCAGGCTCAGGAAATCTACGGCTACCTGCCCATCGAGGTTCAGACAATGATTGCCGAGGGCATGAATGTTCCGCTTCAGAAGGTTTACGGAGTTTCGAGCTTCTACGCTCAGTTCTCTCTTTCACCCAAAGGAAAATACAATGTTTCCGTTTGTCTCGGCACCGCCTGCTATGTTAAAGGCTCTCAGGCTCTGCTTGACAAAATCTGCGAGGTTCTCGGCGCTGAGCCGGGCGAATGCACAGCCGATTTGAAATTCTCAATCGAAGCATGCCGCTGCATCGGAGCCTGCGGACTTGCTCCCGTTTTCACCATCAACGATGATGTTTACGGCAGAGTCACTCCCGATGAAATCCCCGCAATCCTCGCAAAATATAATTGATTGTAACCGCAAAGCGGAATAATGGGGGTTATGGTATGACAATCGGTACTATCAAAGAACTGCTCGGCGCAGAGGTTCTCTGCGGCGGCGAAAGCCTTGAAAAAGATATTCACTCCGCCTGCGGCAGCGACATGATGAGCGATGTGCTTGCATATGTTAAAGATCAGGCAGTTTTGCTCACGGGTCTTGTCAACGCCCAGGTCATTCGCACGGCGGAAATGATGGATATGATATGCATTGTTTTCGTGCGTTCAAAACGCCCGTCGCCGGATATGCTGGAGCTTGCGGCAGAGAGCGGAATCGTGGTTCTCACCACGCCCAAGCGCATGTACGAAGCCTGCGGCATTCTTTATTCAAACGGACTTAAAGGAAACGGTGAATCAAATGGCTGAACCCTTGGTTTTCCACTTTGATGTTGACGGCGATAATTTCACCTCGGCAGGTCAGGCCTCGGTTCAGGTCAAGAAAAACCTGCGCCAGCTCGGCCTTGAGCCCGAAACCATCCGCAGAGTTTCAATCGCCATGTATGAGGGCGAGATAAACATGGTTATCCATGCGGGCGGCGGAGAAGCGGATGTTATCGTCAGCGACAATTGTGTAGAGATAATATTAAAGGACTGCGGACCCGGAATTGCCGACATTGAGCAGGCGATGCAGGAGGGCTTTTCAACCGCCCCCGACAACATCCGTTCGCTCGGCTTCGGCGCAGGTATGGGTCTGCCGAATATGAAAAGATATACCGATTATATGCAGATTGACTCGGTTGTCGGCAAAGGGACGACAATAACAATGAGGGTCAACTACTGATTTTGGAAGGAACTGTGTTTTTATGAATACATATATCCATTCGGTATCCCTTGACGCAGAAAAATGCACGGGCTGCACAACCTGCATGAAGCACTGCCCGACCGAAGCAATCCGAGTTCGTGGCGGCTGCGCCGAAATTGATTCGGAACGGTGCATTGACTGCGGCGAGTGCATCAGAAACTGCACTCACAACGCCAAAAAGAGCATTTACGATTCTTTTGACGAAATAAATAAATATAAATACAAAATAGCCTTGCCCGCTCCTGCGCTTCTTGCTCAGTTTGACAATCTCGACAATATAGACTATGTTTTGCAGGGTCTGCTTGACATCGGCTTTGACGATGTTTTTGAGGTTGCAAAGGGCGCCGAATTTGTTTCGGCTTACACAAGGCTCTATCTTCAGACGGAGGGCATAAAAAAGCCCGTCATAAGCTCCGCCTGCCCCGTTATCGTCAGGCTCATCGGGCTTCGCTTCCCGTTTCTGAAGGATAATCTCATGCCGCTGCTGCCTCCCATGGAGGTTGCCGCTGCAATGGCAAAAGAAAGAGCTCTCATGCAGCACCCCGAGCTTAAAAGGGAGGATATCGGCGTTTGCTTCATCTCCCCCTGCCCCGCAAAGGTCAGCTATGTCAGAAACGGCTTCGGCAGCTACAAGAGCGAGGTTGACCTCGTTGTTTCAATGAGCGAAATTTATCTTTTGCTTATCAATGTTATGAAGCGTGAAAAGGTCTGCACCGTTTCATCCCAAGCGGGCAGAATCGGAGTGAGCTGGGCGCTCTGCGGCGGCGAAGCCTCGGCGATAATCAACGACAAGATAATCGCCGCAGACGGAATCAACAATGTTATTTCCGTTCTTGACCAGATTGAGGACGGCAACATTCCCCCGGTTGATTTTGTTGAGCTTAACGCCTGCCCCGGCGGCTGCGTCGGCGGCGTTCTGACAATCGAAAATCCCTATGTTGCCAAAAACAGGCTTCATACTCTCAGGCGTTATATGCCCGTTTCGCTCAATTCCATGCCTCCCGGCGAGAGCTATGTTCCGGCAAAATACTTTTTCCTTGACATTCCGAATTACAAGCCGCTCAGCAGACTGAGCGACAATATCGGCGAATCGATGCGCCTTATGTCGCAGATTCAGGCTGTCAGAAAAGAACTGCCCGGCATTGACTGCGGCTCGTGCGGCGCTCCGAACTGCCGTGCATTTGCCGAGGATCTCGTTTTGGGTCATGCGGACAAAAACGACTGCATAATTGCCTACAAAGAACTTATTAAAAAGTATATCAGAGATTATTCCGGAGGTGAGACGGTTGACGGTGAATGAACTTTCTTCCCGTGAGGAATTCAGCGCTGTTTCAATGCCCGAGGGCGAGCGTGAAATCAGCGGAGTTTATATCGGCGACCTGCTCAGCTGGGTTATGGGCAGAGCAAAAGCCGACAATGCCTGGATAACGATAATGTCCAACATCAACATTGCCGCCGTCGCTTCTCTTGCGGACACGGCATGCGTTATCCTTGCTGAGGGCGTAACGCTCGAACCCGAGGTTGCGGAAACCGCAAAAGCAAAGGGCGTCAACATTCTTTCAACGGGAATGCCTGCCTATGAAACGGCGGTTCTTCTGAGCAAGCTTCTCTGATATGAAAGATTACTATTACGATTTACATATTCACTCCTGCCTTTCCCCCTGCGGCGATAACGACATGACGCCCAATAACATCGCAGGAATGGGAGTTGTCGCAAAGCTCGACATCATGGCATTGACCGACCACAACACCTGCCTTAACTGCCCCGCTTTTTTCAAGGCGGCGGAGAATAACGGAATTGTGCCGGTTGCGGGCATGGAGCTGACGACTGCGGAGGATATTCACCTCGTCTGCCTCTTTGAGCGTCTTGATGACGCAATGAGATTCGGGCAAGAAGTGAATTCACGCAGAATACTTATTAAAAACCGCACAGATGTTTTCGGCGAACAGCTTGTCATGGACGAAAACGATGAAATCATCGGCGGCGACGAATATCTGCTTTCAAACGCAACGCAGATAACCGTTGACGAAGCCCCCGGGCTTGTTAAAAGCTTCGGCGGAATCTGCTATCCGGCGCATATCGACCGTGAAGCAAACGGAATCGTCGCAACCCTCGGCGTTTTCCCCGAGGAACCTTATTTCCCCTGCGCCGAGCTGCATGACAGCGAGAAAACCGATGAATATATATCAAGGTTTCCCGTTCTTTCAGACAAGCCCTTGGTTATCTCCTCGGACGCCCATTATCTTTGGGATATCAGCGGCAGACTGAACCGATTTTCGCTTGACTGCGAGCACGAAACGCCCGAAAACATCCGCAAAAAGCTTTTTGAAAGGCTGAACGGCTTATGAAAGAATTATCGCTGAATATTCTTGACATCGCTCAGAATTCTGTCAAGGCCAAAGCGGAGAACATTCTGATTAAAATTGTTGAAGCCCGGGATACTCTGACCCTGACAATCGCCGACGACGGCTGCGGAATGACGGAGGAAACGGTTAAAAATGTCATGAATCCGTTTTTCACGACGAGAACGACTAGAAATGTCGGCATGGGCGTGCCCCTGCTGAAGCTTGCGGCGGAGCAGACGGGCGGAGGGATTGAAATTCAGTCCGTGAGCGAAAATGACGATCCCGTTCACCACGGAACGACGGTCACGGCGAGGTTCTTCACAAATCATCTTGATTTCACTCCGCTGGGCGATATCGTTTCAACCGTCACCGCCTTGATTCAAGGCGCACCAAACATAAATTGGCAATTCATTCATCAAAAGGACAGCGGAAGCGTTGAGCTTGACACGGCAGAAATGCGTTCCATTCTCGGCGATGTTCCGCTTGACAGCTACGAGGTTATAAAATGGATTGAGGATTACCTCAAAGAGGGTTACGAATCCATTTCATAATACAATAAATAAATTTCAGAGAGGATAGATATTATGAAATCATTGGCTGAGCTTGCTGCTATCAGAGAAAAAATGAAAGACAAGGTCATTCTTCGTGAGGGCAGCGGCGAAATCAGAGTTGTTGTCGGCATGGCAACCTGCGGCATTGCGGCAGGCGCAAGACCCGTTCTCAGCGCATTTGTTGAGGGCGTAAGCAAAGAAGGTCTCGGCGACAAGGTTACGGTTTCTCAGACAGGTTGCATCGGCGTTTGCCAGTATGAGCCGGTTGTTGAAATCTTTGAAGCAGGCAAAGAAAAGGTTACTTATGTTAAGATGACTCCCGAAAAGGCTGCCGAGGTTATCGAAAAGCACCTCAAGGGCGGCAATGTTATTCAGGAATACACAATCAGCAACGCTATCTCATAATGGAGGTTAAAATAATATGATTCGTTCCCATGTATTGATTTGCGGCGGCACGGGCTGTACCTCATCGGGCAGCAAGGTGCTTATGTCAACCTTTGAAGCGGAGCTTGCTAAGCAGGGTCTCGGCGAAGAAGTCAAGGTCGTTCAGACGGGCTGCTTCGGTCTGTGCGCTCTCGGCCCCGTTGTTATCATTTATCCCGAAGGCACTTTCTACAGCCGTGTCAAGGAGGAGGATGTTGCGGAGATCGTTGCCGAGCATCTTCTCAAAGGCCGTATTGTTGAAAGACTTGTTTACAAGGATGTTGACGAGTCCGCCGTCGAGGAAGGCAGACATGTTTCCCTTAACGACACAAACTTCTACAAAACTCAGAAGAGAGTTGCGCTTCGCAACTGCGGACTTATCAACCCCGAAAACATTGACGAATACATCGCCATGGACGGCTATGCCGCTCTTGGCAAGGTTCTGACCGAGATGACCCCCGAAGAAGTTATTCAGGTTGTTAAGGATTCGGGTCTGAGAGGCAGAGGCGGCGGAGGATTCCCCACCGGCCTTAAATGGAGCTTCACCGCTGCTAACAGCGCAGACCAGAAATATGTTGTTTGTAACGCCGACGAGGGCGACCCCGGCGCATTCATGGACCGTTCGGTTCTTGAAGGCGACCCCCACTGCATTGTTGAAGCAATGACAATCTGCGGCTACGCAACGGGCGCAACCGAGGGTTATGTCTATGTCCGTGCAGAATATCCCATCGCCGTTAAGCGTTTGCAGATAGCTATTGACGAAGCAAGAGAATACGGCCTACTCGGCAAGAACATCTTCGATTCAGGCTTTGATTTTGACCTCCACATCCGTCTGGGTGCAGGCGCATTCGTCTGCGGCGAGGAGACCGCTCTCATGACCTCAATCGAGGGCAACAGAGGCGAGCCCCGTCCCCGTCCTCCCTATCCCGCAGTTAAAGGTCTTTTCGGCAAGCCGACAACCGAAAACAATGTTGAAACCTTTGCAAACATTCCTCAGATTATCCTCAGAGGAGCTGAGTGGTTCGCTTCAATGGGAACCGAAAAGTCAAAGGGCACAAAGGTTTTCGCCCTCGGCGGAAAGATCACCAACACCGGCCTTGTTGAAATCCCCATGGGCACAACCCTGCGTGAAATCATTGAGGATATCGGCGGCGGCGTTCCCGACGGCAAAAAGTTCAAGGCTGCTCAGACCGGCGGTCCCTCCGGCGGCTGCATCCCCGCAAGCCTTATCGACACTCCCATTGACTATGACAACCTCACAGCCATCGGCTGCATGATGGGTTCAGGCGGACTCATCGTTATGGACGAGGACAACTGCATGGTTGATATCGCAAAGTTCTTCCTCAACTTCACGGTTGACGAATCCTGCGGCAAGTGCGCTCCCTGCCGCATCGGCACAAAGCGCATGATGGAAATTCTCGACAAGATAACCTCCGGCAACGGCACTCTTGAGGATATCGACAAGCTCGAAGAACTTGCTTATTATATTAAGGAAAACTCACTCTGCGGCCTCGGACAGACTGCTCCGAACCCCGTTCTTGCAACTCTTAAATTCTTCCGTGAGGAATATATTGCTCATGTTGTTGACAAGAAGTGCCCCGCAGGCGTCTGCAAGAAGCTCCTTAACTACACAATTGACCCCGAGAAGTGCAGAGGCTGTACTCTCTGCGCCAGAAAGTGCCCCGCAGGCGCTATCAGCGGTTCGGTCAAGAACCCCCACACTATCGATACTGCCAAGTGCATTAAGTGCGGCGCATGCATGGAATCCTGCAAGTTCGGCGCAATCAGCAAAGGCTAATAGAGGAGGCATAAGCTAATGGAAATGGTAAACATTAAAATAAACAATATGCCCCTGAGCGTTCCCCAGGGCATCTCAATCCTTGAGGCGGCAAGATATGCGGGAATTGAAATTCCCACCCTGTGCTACCTCAAGCAGATGAACGAAATCGGCGCATGCCGCATGTGCATGGTCGAGGTCAAGGGAGCTCGCTCTCTTGTTGCCGCCTGCGTTTTCCCCGTTAACGAGGGAATGGAGGTTTTCACAAACTCCGAAAAGGTCAGAAAGAGCCGCAAATATAACCTTGAGCTTGTTCTTTCAACCCATAAAAAAGAATGTCTTTCCTGCGTTCGCAGCGGTAACTGCGAGCTTCAGAAGCTCTGCAAGGATTACGGCGTTGACGACGCTCACGCATTCGAGGGCGAAATGCCCGCAGCCGCATATGACGACTCCGCTCCTCATATGATAAGAGACAACAGCAAGTGCATCCTCTGCCGCCGCTGCGTTGCCGCCTGCGACAATCAGGCTATCAGCGTTATCGGCGCAAACGCAAGAGGCTTTGACACTCACATCGGCTCTCCCTTTGAGCTTCCTCTTTACGATTTCTCATGCGTATCCTGCGGTCAGTGCATAGTCAACTGCCCCGTTGGCGCACTTTATGAGAAAGACGACACCGCAAAGGTATTTGAAGCCATTGCAGACCCCGACAAGTTTGTTGTTGTCAACACCGCTCCGTCAATCAGAGTTACTCTCGGCGAAGCATTCGGCAACGAAATCGGCACAAATGTTACCGGCAAGATGGTTGCGGCTCTGCGCCGTCTCGGCTTCAACAAGGTATTCGACACCGATTTCTCAGCTGACCTTACCATCATGGAAGAAGCCAACGAGCTTATCGAAAGAGTTCAGAACGGCGGCGTTCTGCCCATGATTACCTCCTGCTCACCCGGATGGGTTAAATACTGCGAGCATTATTATCCTGATCAGATAGACCACCTTTCAAGCTGCAAGTCCCCTCAGCAGATGTTCGGCGCCGTTGCCAAGACATGGTACGCAAAGAAGATGAACCTTGATCCCAAGGATATCGTTGTTGTCAGCATCATGCCCTGCACAGCCAAGAAGTTTGAATGCGGCAGAGACGATCAGAGCGCAAGCGGCTACCCCGACATTGACTACGCTCTGACCACAAGAGAGCTTGCAAGAATGATTGAGACCGCAGGCATTGCGTTCAACAATCTTCCCGACGAAGAATTTGACAATCCTCTCGGCGAGGGCACGGGCGCAGGCGTTATCTTCGGCGCAACCGGCGGCGTTATGGAAGCTGCTCTCAGAACAGCGGTTGAAACTCTCACGGGCGAGGAGCTCAAGAGCGTTGAATTCACCGAGGTCAGAGGCACAGAGGGCATCAAAGAGGCTGTTTACACAGTTGCAGGCATGGAAATCAAGGTCTGTGCGGCAAGCGGACTCAAGAACGCCGAAGCTGTTATGGAAAAGGTCAAGAACGGCACGGCTGATTATCAGTTCATTGAGATCATGGCTTGCCCCGGCGGCTGCGTAAACGGCGGCGGTCAGCCCATTCAGCCCGCAAGCGTTCGCAACTTTGTTGACCTTAAAGGCATCAGAGGCAAGGCTCTCTATGAGGCAGACAAGAATCTTCCTCTCAGAAAGTCGCACGAAAGCGAAGCCATCAAGACAGTCTACAAAGAGTATTTCGAGAAGCCCGGCAGCCACATTGCTCACGAGGTTCTCCACACTCACTATGTCAAGAGAGGCAAGTATTCCAAATAATATATAAAAAAAAGAATCCACCCGATCACCGATAAGGTGAAAGGGTGGATTTTTTACTGTTTGTTCAGATTAAACTATCTTCCAGATAAGCTGCAAAACCGTATTGACAACGGAGAATACATAGTTGGTAAACTTCCATGTAACCTTGATGTTGAGCTTTGCAAGAAGATTTGTAATGAAGCTGTCAATGGCGTTACTGCCGACCTTATCAGTCGGGGCGGCGTCCTCGGTCTTTTCAATTGCAAAGCTGTCAACTCTCTCCGCCTTGCCGTCGATTACCTCATAGGCGTTGTAATAGAGTCTGTCGCCGTCAACGGTTATTGCCGAGAACATCGGATATTCGCTGTTGACTATAGCCTCCGCTCTCGGGAACAGCTTGTCGGTAGCCTTGACATCCTTTGTCTGATAGACCTTAACGCCCGAAGTGCCGCAGATTGAATAAATTGTGCCCTTGGGATTATATTTCATGCGATATTCAAGCCCGCCGAACTCTGCATTTCCGCTTCTGACGGGAACAACGGCGTTAGCGTTCAGAGCGTCGGTTCTGAGATAAACATGGTCGTGACCCTGAAGCACCATATCAACTCCGAGATACGGGAGCAGAGCGCTGAGCTGACTTCTCATGCCGACAACATCATCGTCATCATAGTGTGAGCCGTTGGAATAAAGCGCCTTGTGAAGCACAACGATTTTCCACTTTGCATCGCTCGACTTGATATCGTTTTTCAGCCATTCAAGCTGAATGTCGCTGAGCTTATCGTCAACAATATCGTTGGTGTTGAGCACCGTGAAATGAACTCCGTTATAATCATAGGAATAATATACGCCCGAATCCACATCCTGCTCGGGAACATTCGGAAGCTCGAAGTTCTCGGTTAAAACCGCACCCTTCTTCTCATGGTTGCCGGTTGTAGGCATGAACGGTAGATCCATGAATGCGTCTGTGGAATTGAGGAAGTAATTCCAATACTTGAAGTTTGTTCCCAAATCAACCTGGTCGCCGCAGGAGACAACAAATTTTCCGTCGGGATAAAGCTCTCTCGCCGTTCCTATAACCTCTGAATAGGTCTCGTAATGGCTCGCTCTCTGAGCCTGCGGGTCGGAGAGATAGAAGAAGGTGAAGCCCTCGCCGTTTCCGTCGGCGGTTTCGATAACTCCGGTATCGCTCCACCAGCCACGCTCTGCGTCGCCGACTCTGTAGCAATATTTTGTGCCGGGAGTCAAGCCCGTAAGCTTGACTGTGTGCTTGACATAATCCTTTGAGAAGTCAAGCAGACCGATGATTCCGAGGTCTGCGCCGGGATAGGATTTTGCAACCGTCTCGCTCTTTGCGGCGATTCTGCCGTCCCGTGTGGGTCTGCCCGTGAAATCGGGATTCTCGCTGTAGGGCAGAAGCTCGATATCCGAGCCGTCAACGCTGTATTTCGTTACCCATGTGATGTTGATTTCCGATTCGGAATTATCTCCGAGCGTTACGGCAATGTTTGCGGGAGCTCTGAAATTCTCCTTGGTCGCTTCAACCTCAACAGGGCCGCTGTAGGTCATTGAGAAATCCTTGTCGGATTTTTCCTCGGGGTTATCGTCATAGAGGAACGACGAAAGCATCCAATTAATTGTTCCGCCCCATGACTCAAACTGGCTGTAGGTCAGGTATTCGTCAACAACAAGAGTATCAATTATCTCATTGATTGAGCCGTAGCCGTCGGGAACAACGGGGAGAGAAAGCACGCTGTCAATGAGATTATAGAAGCTGTTGTCTCCGCCGAGAAGCGCTTCAACCGTGCCCTGGAGGATTCTGCCGAAAACATAGAAAAGAGTTTTGGGCGGGAACAGAGAGCCGGGGTTGAAATCGATATTTGAAAGTATCTCATCTTCGATAAGGTCGGTAATGAGAACCTCTCTGAGAAGATTGAACACCTCAACGGCAAGCTCGCCGTTATCAAAGCGTTCAAGAATATCGGCAATGTAAGGATATTTTGAGCTGTCCTCGTTGCCGTCATAATAAGTGAGCATAACCGTTTCGGCAAACTCGCCGAAGGTGCAGCCCTGTGCATTGACCTCATAGCCGAGCTTTTCGCTGACCATGGTTGCGGGCAGGTCACTGAGCCTGTAATTTAATATCTTGCTAATCAGAGTTTCAAGCTTTGCAACGGTTTCTTCGGGGTGATTGACATAAACCTCGTCAATCTGACCCGCAAGGTCGCCTATAAATCCCATAAGGTTCTGACTGACGGTCAGAATCTCGACAGGACCGAGTTCAAGACCGTTCGTGCCGAGAGCGTCAACAATGATTTTTTCAACATCAATGCCCTTTTCTCCGAGATAGCCGAGCAGACCGCCTGCCTGACTGATATCGCCGAAGATATCGCTTATCGTCGGGCCTATCATGCCCATAACAAGCTCGTTAACGCCGCCCTCGCCGAAGGTTCTCTCATAAGAATATGTATATTTGAACGGCTTTGCGTATTCAACGCCGCTGTCGCTGACAACGGGCTGATATTCGTCGATATCGTGGCATTCTGCGTCAATTTTAACATTATCGCCGTCCGATACAATGTCAACGGTGCGGTAATAGTTGGGGAAGCCCGAAAGCGTCGGGGTCAGAATATCACTTATTGTCTCGCCGTTATCGGAAACATGAGAATTGACATCGTTCGCATGAAGATGACCCGTAAAGACATAGCGCATACCTGCGTCGGCATAAGCGTCGGCAATTCTGAGCCAATCCTGAACAACAAAAGCCCAGAGTGTTGCTTCTTCAATATCCGTGTGAGGAATAAGGTTATGGTGCTGAAGTCCGATAACCGTAAGTCCGTTATCCTTTGCCTTTTTGCACTCGTCAAGAACCCATTTGAGCAGGTCGTCGCCGACTCTGCCGTCGGTCATATGCTCGTCGCCCTTAGCGCCGTTATCCTCGCTGTACATGCAGGTATCAACGGCAATGAGTCTGTAGCCGCCGAGCGTTGCCGCATAGGAGAGCATTCCGCCCTTGTTGCCCTCTGCGGGAACAAAGAAGCTGTCCGCAAGGTCATAGCCGAGGTTTGCATAAATCTGCCTGAACTGCTCGGGAGAAGTTTTTTCTGCCGAGGTTTTTTCTCCGCTCTCAAACGAGCAGGCGTTGCTGTTGCGGATATCGTGGTTGCCGGGAGCAACAAGAACCTGAATGCCCGTTTCTTCTTCAAAAGCTTCAAGCCTTGCCGCAAGAGCCTTGTGACCCTCAAGCTCGCCGTCCTTTGTCAGGTCGCCCGGAATAAGAACATAGTTTTCTCCGCCCTGAACCGCACTTCTGAGAATGCCGTCAAGCGCATTGTCAAGCAAAGAATCCGTGTCGTCATACTCCTTGTGTTTGTTCTGCACAAACTCCTGCCACCCGTCTCCCTTATCGCCTTTAAGCACCTGAGGATAATAATGGATATCCGAAAGCACGCCGAGATGAATTGCGCTCGTGTCGGCGCTGACCGACATCGGTATGCACGCAATAAGCAAAGCTGCGGCAAGCACGGCGCTTATCAGCTTCAATGAGAATTTTTTCGTTTTCATTTTCTTTCCTCCGTCAGATTGTTTTAAGGAGAGGTCCGACGCCCTTAATTGCTTTGGGAACGCATTTAAGAATCTGTCTGACTCCGCCTTTTTCTCCGTTAAGAATTTTAAGAAGTCCCTCGGCAATGGTTTCGCTGAACACGCCGCCGCTCATGCTGATAAAATCACGGAAAGGCGTTTCAACCGCAATAGCCCTTGCCATGCCTGCGGGAACGACCTTAACAAGCAGATTATAAATCTTTTTGCCGTTCTTTGTGTGGCTTGCGTTCTCAAAGTTATCGCTGAGATCGATGGGCAGATCCTTGCTCTTGACTTTCGGCGGAAGTTCTCTGCCGAGAAGCGCAACATACTGGTCATCGGGAACGCTCTGAACATCGCCCGTATAATAAGCGGGGGCTGTCTTTGAATAATCGGGAATGTCGGCAGGCTGAGCCTTGACATTGACCGAAGCCGAAAGCCTGATATCTGCGCTTGATGCGCCGATGAGAATTTCAAAGTCGCCGCTTTCAACGCACCAATCATTGATATTAACATTATAGAAAGCGAAAGCTCGCTTTGAAAGCTCAATTGAAACTTCCTTTGTTTCGCCCGGCTCAAGCCAAACCTTTTTGAAGCCTTTCAGCTCCTTGACGGGTCTGAAAATCGTGCTTTCTTTGTCGGCGACATAGAGCTGAGCCGCTTCTGCGCCTGCAACCGCTCCCGTGTTCTTGACCTTGAACGAAACGGTGAGAGTATCGTTTTCGTCCATTTCGGTTTTGTCAAGCTTCAGGTCTGAATACTCAAAAGTTGTGTATGAAAGGCCGAATCCGAACGGATAGCGAACCGCTTTATTTGCTTTTTCGTAATATCTGTAGCCGATATAAACACTCTCTCTGTATTCAACCGAAGCGGGGTTGCCGGGGAAATTATTCCTTGCGGGAGTGTCGTCATAAGACATCGGATAAGTCTCCGCAAGCTTGCCGCTCGGGTTGACCTTGCCCGAAATAAGGTCTGCAACTGCTCCGCCGCCTGCCTGACCGCCGAGGTATGAATGGAGAATTGCGCTGACTTCATCATTCCACGGCATTTCAACGGGTGAACCGCCCGCAAGAACGATAATTACATTTTTATTTGCTTTAAGAATTGCGCTGACAAGCTCGTTATGAGCGGCGGGGAGATCCATTCTCTGTCTGTCATAGCCCTCCGCCTCGTATTCGTCGGTCAGACCGATGAAAACAAGCGCAGCCTCGCACTTTGCCGCAAGAGCGGCGGCCTCTGCGATGTGAGCGGCGTTTTTCTTTGCCTTCTTCTCCGAAAGCTCGTAGCCCTGAGCAAATTCAACATCGTAGCCCTCTTTTTTAAGCTCTTCAAGGGCATTGTCAAGCTTGGTCGGAACAATGTGTGAGCTGCCTGCGCCCTGATATCTCGGGGTTCTCGCAAGCTCGCCGATAACCGCAACCTTTCCGCTCTTTTTGAGGGGAAGAACGCCGTTATTCTTCAAAAGAACCATTGACTGTGCCGCAATTTTCCTTGCAAGCGGCTGATCGTCAAGGTCATTATATTGATAATCTTTCTTTGCGCCGTCCGCCGCCTTTTTGATAAGGTTCAAAACATTCAGCGCTCTTTCGTTAACAACCGCCTCGTCAAGCTCGCCGTTTTTGACCGCTTCAACGATTTTGCGTGTTCCCGAGCCTGTTGACGAGGGCATTTCGAGGTCGTTGCCGTTTTTGAAGCCGAGAACTCTGTTATTGACTGCGCCCCAGTCGCTGACTACAACGCCGTCAAAGCCCCATTCGTCACGGAGAATCTCAATCTGAGTATGTTTATTCTCCGAGCCGTGAGCGCCGTTGATTTTATTATAAGAATTCATTACCGTCCAGGGCTTAGCCTTTTTAACGGCAATCTCAAACGCTGTCAGATAAATTTCACGGAGCGCTCTTTCGTCAACAACCGAATCGCAGGTCATTCTGCGGGTCTCCTGGCTGTTGGCGGCAAAGTGCTTTAGCGAAGTGCCAACGCCCATTGACTGAACGCCGTTGATAAGACCCGCCGCAAGCTCGCCTGCAAGCACGGGATCTTCCGAAAAATACTCAAAGTTTCTGCCGCAAAGCGGAGAACGCTTCATGTTAACGCCGGGGCCGAGGAGCACGCCTACTTCTTCTTTAAGGCATTTTTTGCCAAGAGCAGTTCCCATTTCATAAATAAGCTCGGGATCCCATGAACAAGCGGTTGTTGCCGCCGTCGGGAAGCTGATTGCGGGAACGCTGCATGAAAGGCTGCTGCCTTTCTTGGAATAATCCTTTTTTCTCAGTCCGTGAGGGCCGTCGCAGACCGTGATTGAAGGTATACCGTATTTCTCCACGCCTTTTAAGTGCCAGAAATCTGCGCCGTCGCACATTGCGGCCTTTTCTTCAAGCGTCATCTGCGAAAGGATTTCTTTGGGGTCTTTCATTGTCATTCCTCCTGTAAATTTTCTTCAATGCCTAAAATAGTATCGGCGTTGCCGCCGTCAATTTCTTCAATATTGCGAAGCTTTTTGCGGATTATATCGTTGCGCTTGCCCGCTTCGTCAAGGGATTTGCCCGCTTCGTCTATCTTCTGCCTTGCCTTTTCAAGCACAACGCCGAATTTATCATACTGAACCTTCGCCGCCGCAAGCAGAGTGCGGACCTCGTTCGCTTTTTCGTTTATCGCAACGGCTCTGAAGCCGAGCGAAAGGGAATTGAGCAGGGCAGTCACCGTTGTCGGCCCTGCAATCATTATGTTGTATTCGCTTCTGATTTTCTCCGATATGCCCGAGCGTGACGAGGCTATTTCGGCATAAAGCCCCTCGGTCGCAAGGTACATTATCGCAAACGGCGTTGTCAGCGGAACATTGATATATTTCGTTATCATCTTTGCTTCGCCGAGAACCCTCGCTTCAAGCGCCTTTCTGGCGGCGGCAAGAGCCTCTGCATCGGCAGAATCGGCGGCGTCGCAAAGACGGACATAATCCTCCATCGGGAATTTTGAATCTATCGGCAGATATGTGACTCTGCCGTCCTGCTCGCTTGAGGGAATGCGAACCGCAAATTCAACCTTGTCCTTTGAGCCGGGAACGCAGACGAAATTGGTTTCGTACATTCCGGGAATGGTCTGGTCAAGGATTGCTCCGAGCTGAACCTCAGCCCAGGTTCCCCTCGCCTTGACATTGGTTAAAACACGGTTGAGCGTTGTGACATTGGCGGTCACGCCGTTTGAAAGCTCTTTCATCTCGCCGAGGGATTTATAGACATTTTCGAGCCTGTCGGAAACGGTCTTGAACGAGCTGTCAAGCCGCTGAGACAGAGTAGAAGTCAGCTTTTCGTCAACGGTCAGGCGCATCTGTTCAAGCTTTTTCTCGTTGCTCTCACGCATTCTTTCAACCGCTTCGGTCACGGCTTTGCTCTGCTTTTCGTTCTGCTCAATATTGTTGAGCCTGATAGCGTTCAGAGATTCGATAAGCACCTTTTCGCTTTTGCCCGCCTGTTCTGAGCTGTCAAGCCTGAGCTTTTCTATTTTTCCGCTCATTTCGGAGAGCTTTTCGGCGGTTTCTGCCCTCATATACTGCTGACCCGCCTGCATTTCACGGCGGCTGCGTTCAAATTCAGAGCCGAGGGAGCGTGAAAGCTCAGCGGTTTTTTCGCCGACTCCGTCAATTTTGCGCTCAATTTCGGAGCTGTTGCTTTTGCCCTGCCTTGCAAGCAGAACAATCAGCAAAACGATAACAGCCGCAAGCATTGCGGCTATAATATATTCCACGCCGACTCCCCCATTATTGATATTATACAGATAATAATACCATATATATGAAGAATTGGCAAGAGTTTTTGACCGATGAATCTCAAAAATGTTTTTACATGTGAATCTCAAAAAACTATATCCTATCGACTGACGATTTCTCCGTGTTGATATTTTCGGAAAACTATGTTAAAATGTTCCGAGAAATCACACGGAGGTTTTTTCTATGATCGGAATTATCGGCGCAATGCACATTGAAATTGAAAAAATAAAAGCTCTCATGGAGAATAAAACCGCTGAGACCGTCAGCGGTGTTGAATATGTTCGTGGAACTCTCTACGGCAGAGAAATCATAGCCGCCGCCTGCGGAATCGGCAAGGTTGCCGCCGCAATGTGCGCCCAGACAATGATACTGAAATATTCACCCGAGTGCATCATCAACACGGGAGTCGGCGGAAGCCTGAGCACAGAGCTTTCAATCGGCGATATCGCCGTTGCCGAAAGCCTTGTTCAGCACGATATGGACACCTCTCCCCTCGGCGACCCCGTCGGTTTTATTTCGGGAATCAATGTTATAAACATGCCCTGCGACAAAGGAATAGTTGAAACTCTTGAAAAGGGCGTTTCGTCTCTCGGCTCGGTCAAGGCGGTCAGGGGCGTTATCGCTTCGGGCGATCAGTTCATCGCAAGCGCCGAAAAGAAGAATTTCATAACCGAAAAATTCAATGCAATCGTCTGCGAAATGGAGGGCGCAAGCATCGCTCAGGTCTGCTTCACAAACGGAGTTCCGTTCGGGGTTGTGCGTGCCGTTTCGGACTGTGCTGACGGCTCGTCTCACATGGATTATGCCGAATTTCTGCCGCTTGCCGCCGCAAACGCCGCTTCGCTGATTGAATATTTTGTTAAGGAATACCGGGCATAAAAACAAATAATTATCAACGATTTTTCCCCTGCCGCACTTGACATTTGCGCCGTGTGTGGTAAAATAAAGAAAATATCGGATTTAACCGGCAATGGCGGCGGTGAATTAACCTCTGCCGTTGCCGTTTTTGTTTTTTTCGGGCAATTTGCTGCATTTGTTTATAAATTATACATTAAATAAATAAAGTGTGCAGTATAATTTGTTGACAATCAACAATAAATCTGATAAAATAAAGTGAATATATTTATATTGTATTATTCTAAGGAGGAAATCAAAATGATTGATCAAAAAACGCTGGCTTATATCAATCTTTACGGCGTTCTCGGAACTCTCGAAAACCTCTGCGAGCTTGCTCCCGAGGCTCAGAGCATTCTGACGAACAAAAAGCCCATCAAAATCGGCTTTGAAGTAAAGGACGGTCCGAGCGCAACAATCACCTTTGCAGGCGGCAAATGCCGCATGGAGCAGGGCTGCTCCAAGTGCGATGTTAAACTGCCGTTCAGCTCATGCGAAAAATTCAACGGTCTTATTGACGGAACCGTTACACCCATCCCCTCAAAGGGCTTTCTTCATATCGGTTTTCTTCTTAAAGATTTTACAAAGCTCACCGATCTGCTGACAAAGTATATGCGCCCCGACCCCGCTGACCTTGAAGATCCCGATTTCTTCAGAATCAGCACTTCTCTTATGCTTTACACCATCACCGTTGCAATCGCTCAGATAGGCAACAACGATGAAATCGGCAAATTCTCCGCTGACCACATGGTTGACGGCGAAATCGCTTTCAGCATCAAGAACGGCCCTGCAACTACAATCAGAGTCAAGAACCACAGACTTCTCGGAATTAAAAAGCCCTGCGAAAATCCGAGAGCGGTTATGGAGTTTGAATCCATCGAGCTTGCAAGAGATCTTTTTGACGGCAAGGTTAACGCAGTTGCATGCATCGGCACGGGCTCTATCGTTATGAAGGGCATGATCTCCATGCTTGATAACCTTAACAGAATTCTTGACCGTGTTGCCCTGTATCTGGCATAAGGAGGAAGCACAATGAGCATTAAAGTTAATACATACGAAAAAAGCACAGAGCTCTTTCAAAGAGCAACAAAAGTAATCCCCTCGGGTCTTTACGGCCATCAGGGTCCTGCCGAGGGCTGCTGCATCCCCGTTTCGGCTTATCCCCTTTTCAGTTCAAAAGCAAAGGGCTCATACTTCTGGGATGTTGACGGCAACAAGTTCATCGACTATATGTGCGCCTACGGCCCCAATGTTCTCGGCTACAATGACCCCGATGTTGACGCCGCCGCAATGGCTCAGGCAAAAATCGAAAACTGCGTTACCGCTCCCTCGTCAAAGATCGTTGAATTTGCCGAGTGCCTTGTTGACACCGTTGCTTCCGCCGATTGGGCATTCTTTGCAAAGAACGGCGGCGACACAACAACCGCCGCCATCATGACGGCAAGAGCCGCAACCCACAGAAAGAAAATCATCTTCGTCAACGGCTTCTATCACGGCGTTGCTCCCTGGTGCCAGAAGGTTGACTATCCCGGCGTTCTGCCCGAGGATGTTGCAAACAACCTCTATGTTGACTGGAACGACTATGAGGGTCTTGAAAAAATCGTTGAAGAAAACGACGGTGAAATCGCCGCTTTCATTTCAACTCCTTATCTCCACGGCAACTTTATTGACAATGTTCTCCCCGCTGAGGGCTATTGGCAGAAGGTTCGCAATCTCTGCACCAAGAAGGGTATCGTTCTCATCATCGACGATGTAAGAGCAGGCTTCAGACTTGACCTTGCAGGCTCTGACCATTATTACGGCTTTGAGGCTGACCTTATCTGCTTCTGCAAGGCTCTTGCAAACGGCTGGAACGTTTCCGCTCTCTGCGGTAAAGAGTGGCTCAAGAGCGCAATCAGCGGCCTTTCATACACGGGCAGCTACTGGATGAGCGCAATTCCGTTCGCCGCAGGTATCGCCTGCATCGAAAAGATGAAGAAGCTCGACACCCCGACTCTGTTCCGCAAAAACGGACTTATGCTCACCGACGGCCTGAAAGCCGCCGCAGAGAACAACGGCTTCCACCTGAGCGTTTCGGGCGAGCCCGCTCTGTTCTATCTCATGCTTAAAGACGACGATTCTCTCATGCTTCATCAGGAGTGGATTGCAGAGATCGTCAAGAGAGGCGTATTCATGACCAACCACCACAACCACTTCATGAACGCTTCACTCACCGAGGACGATATCAAGCAGACCATCGAGGTTGCGGAAGAAGCATTCCATGTTCTCCGCAAGAATCACCCCGAGCTCGGCTGATTAAGTTAAAATATATTTTTTGAAATATAAAGGAGGAATTCCCATGGCATTATCAAAGCAGGAATGGCTTGCGCTTGAGAAAAAGGCGCATGAACTGCGTAGCCTTTGCCTTGACACCACCTATTGGGCAGGCAGCGCTCATATCGGAGGCGGCATGAGCGTTATGGATATGCTCACCATTCTCTACTACAAGTACATGAAAATCGACACTTCCAACGCTCAGTGGGAGGACAGAGACCGTTTCATCCTCAGCAAGGGTCATGCAGGCGTTGCATATGCATGCGTTCTCTGCGACCTCGGCTTCAACGACAAGGAGCAGCTCAAAACCTTCAACCTGACAAATTCCAAGATGGGCATTCATCTTGACTCAAACAAGGTTGTCGGCGCTGACGCTTCAACAGGCTCTCTCGGCCACGGTCTTTCAATCGCCCTCGGCACGGCTCTTGCCGCAAAGGTTCTGGGCAAGGATTACAAAACATACTGCATTCTCGGCGACGGCGAATGCGATGAAGGCTCCAACTGGGAGGCAGGCATGTCCGCCGCTCATTTCAAAGCCGATAATCTTATCTCCTTTGTTGACCGCAACGGCTGCATGATCGACGGCAAAACAGAGGATGTTATGAAGCTTGAACCCCTCGCAGACAAATGGCGTGCATTCGGCTTCATCGTTAAGGAAGTTGACGGCCATAACTTCAACGAGCTCTCCGAAGCAATTGATTTTGCTCTTGAGAACAAAGGCGCTCCCGTTATGATAATTGCCAACACCGTTAAGGGCGCAGGCATTGACTTCATGGAGGGCGACTATAAATGGCATTACGGCGCTATTGACGACGAAAAATACGCCAAAGCAAAGGAAAGCCTTGACAAATACTATGAAAAACGCATCGCTCGTGCAGAAAAGGAGGGCATCTAATTATGGCAGGAGGAATGACCTACACAGCCGTTGAATCAACCAACTTCTCAACTGCTGAAATTTACGGAAAAGCTCTCTGCGAGCTTGGCGAAAAGCATCCCGAGGTTGTCGCTCTGACAGCCGACCTCGGCAAGTCAACCAAAATCGGCATGTTCGGCGAAAAATTCCCCGACAGATTTTTCAACGTCGGCATCGCAGAGCAGAACATGTTCGGCATGGCTGCCGGCATGGCAAGAGCCGGTCTTGTGCCTTTCCTTTCAACCTTCTCGGTTTTCGCTTCTCTGAGAAGCGCAGACCAGCTTCACACCGACATCTGCTATCAGAATGTTAACGCAAAAATCATTGCAACCCATTCGGGAACATCGTTCGGTCAGGCGGGCTCAACCCACCACGCAATCTGCGACCTTGCAGTTTGCCGCTCAATGCCGAACCTGACCGTTATCTGCCCCGCAGACGGTCTTGAAACCTACAACGCCGTTCATGCGGCATATGACAATGTCGGCCCCTATTACATCAGAATTAACAGAGGCTTTGACCGTGTTCTTTACGACAGCACCGACTACGGCTTTGAAGTCGGCAAGGCTGTAACAATAAACGAGGGCTCGGATATCACAATTATCGCCTGCGGCTCCTGCGTTTTCCAGGCATATCAGGCTGCAAAGTTCCTTGAGACAAACGACGGCCTTAAAGTCAGAGTTCTCAACATGCACACCATTAAGCCCATCGATAAAGAAGCCATCATCAAGGCTGTTATGGATACCCGCCGCATCATCACGGTTGAGGACCACAACATTCTCGGCGGTCTGGGCAGCGCTGTTGCCGAGGTTATCGTTGAAGCGGGCAAGGGCTGCGCATTCAAGCAGCTCGGCGTTCCCGACAAGTTCGCTCCCATCGGTCTCCACGAGGATATCATGTCCATGCTCGGCATCGACCAGAACGGCATCATCGCCGCAGTCAGAGAGGTTATGGGCAAAGACTTCGAGCTTGACGACGATTGGGATGACGAGGTATAATTGCCGCTCCCGCAAACGATATATCCAATAAAACAGCGAAAGGATGATTTATATGGCTTCGAGAGAAGATATATTAACCAATAAAATTTTCCTTTGTGCGGTTCTGCCCCTTGTCAAGACCATCGCCATGGACGACCCCAAGCTTGCCAAGAAATTCGAGCATGCTCATGCGGTTATCCAGGTCAGCGCAAAAGACCCCGACGCTCCCGACGGCAAGTATGCAACACATTTTGTCGTTAACAGCGGCGAGTGGCTTTGCCACACCGATAAGGTTGCCGACAACGCTCACATTGAGCTTGAATTCAAGAGCGTTGAAGCCATGAACGCATTTTTCAAAGGAAAAATTTCTCCCGCAACCCTGCCCGCAATGCACGGCATTGCCAAGAAGCCCGCAGTTTTTGCGGCGTTTATGATGACACTTCTCAAAATGTCCTCTTTGCTTACCGCAAAAGAGCCTCCGACAGATGAGGAGACCAAAAAGCTTCTTGTTAAGTGCTATTTCTACCTTGTTTCAAGCGGAATCAGCACCCTCAACAAGCAGGGTCACGAAGAAGTTCACGATTGGGCGCTTAAAAGCCCCGACAGAGTTTATGCCTGGGCGGTTGACGGTTACCCCGAGGTTTCTGCTTTCATCCGCATCAAAGCTGGCAAATCCAAGGCAGGCAGAGGCGTTTACAAGAGAGCTCTGCCGTTCTTCACCATGCGCTTTGACAATCTTGACAGCGCTCTCGGAATTCTTATGGGAACTGCCGATATGCTTGAATACACAAAGCAGAGCAAGCTTATCATGGACGGCGCTCCCGAATTCGGCGGTCAGATTGGCGCATATATGATGACGGTTGCCTCATACGCACAGTAAAAAGGAGATACTACAATGCTTTCAATCATCGCATTTCTCAGCGATCTTCCCATGTATATCGCTGATATCGTTACAAAGCTCACCGGCGCAGATATGTCCGCTTTCCTTGATATGGCTAACAAAGGAATGGCAGGCGTAATCGAGCTTGTTGAGCGCATTCTCACTCAGATCGGCTGAGTGTAACTGAAGATTAATAAAGCACGGAAAATTCAGGCAATGCCTGCGTTTCCCGTGCTTTTTTGTTGATATGTTTTATAAATGATAAATAAAGAAATCGGGCACGGCGCCGTGTCCTCGAAGAGCCCGAAGGCTCAGAGGGACTCGCACATAAATCCCGATTTTCAGCAAAAATTAAATAATCATTTTTCATTCAGGCGAACGCAGGTCGCCCCTACCGTGTAGCCGTTGGTTTCTGCTGTTTTCATGGAAAAACTGCAATTATCTGCTTGGGCTCCCTCGGGAGGGAGCTGAGCCATAGGCTCTGAGGGAGTTAAATCAGCTTTTGCGGAGCAACAAAAATCATCGTATTTTCTTTTTACTCCCTCCGTCTTTTGCTTCGCAAAATCCACCTCCCTCAAGAGGGAGACTAATGAGACAATCGGCTTTTTATGCCGTGCCTGCGCCTCGGTCGGTGCTTCTGAGCATTCGCTCAGAAGTTGCCACCGGCAACCCGCACCCTCAAGGGGAAGCCTTTATCTGCCTTCTCCTTGAGGAGAAGGTGCCGAGGAACGAGGCGGATGAGGTGTCAAACCAAATTCCAATTTATCTGTCTTATACAATTTTCATGCGAATGTATTTTTATCCTTTTCTTTCTCTGAATCTTTCATTCGTGTATGCGCTGTTTAAATCTCTTAACTGTATATATTCGTTATGTGTTTGATGAAAAGGCATTCTTATTGCTATAACTGCCGAAGCTATTCCGAATATTCCGGCCATTGCCATTTTAAAATCATCTGGTTCAATGATTTTCTTATAGCTCATAACCGTATAGCTTAGTAAGATTATAGCAATAATACATGCGATTATACTAATGGTTAGTTTTCTTTTTCTGTAATGTCTTTTTATGGCTTTCCATTGCATTGCATATTGTTCATCAATATTTAATTCATCTTTCATTTTATTTTTTCCTTTCATGTAACGGTTTTGACTCGTCTATAAGTCCTAATAGAAAATCTGCTGATATGTTATAGAGGTGCGATCATTTGCCATGGATTTATACAAAATTTGCAGAGCAAACTTCATTTTTGCGAATGCAAAAACTTCATGTGCCGCAGGCACACTTCATTTCATCATTTTCCTTGCGCCGTCCTCGGCGTTCCGTGGGATTTGAAGTGTTTCACGGACAGCCGCAAGGGCTGTCCCTACGATTTGTTTTTCATTCTGTAGCGGACGATGCCCACATCGTCCATAGAGCGAAAATAACGGATTTTGCAGTATTCACGGTAGGGCGGGGGCACTAAGATATAGTTAAGAAATAAGAAGTAAGAGTG
>JBJEQD010000080.1:0-8061 GCA_051881575.1 Acutalibacteraceae bacterium
ATTTTGAAGTTACTTCTCTTCTTTTTTTGGGTCACATCATTTTAGCACATACATTGGTGTTTCAGCGTGAATTTGTTTTTGCAGAAATCGATCATGCCCTCGTTCCTCATTTTGCACAGCTCGTTTGACATGGCGCTTCGGTCAACCGAAAGAAAATCGGCGAGCTGCTGACGGTTAAACGGGATTTCAATATCGGGGCTGTTCTGCTTTTTTGCTTCATCGGAAAGGTATGAGATCAGCTTTTCCCTTGTGGTTCTTTTTGACATGTGACCGAGCTTCTGAACCAGCTTTCTGTTTTTCTCGGAAACGGCAAAGAAAAGATTTCTCACAGCCAAAGCCTGAAAGCAGCAGGGGGAGTGGCAGGCGGAAAAAAGCCTTTCAATATCGAAGAAAACTGCGGCGCTGTCCTCAACGGCGACAACATCGTTCATGAGCGGTCCGCTCTCGGGCGAAGCGTATGCTTCTCCGAAGATTTCGCCAACCTGAATGTTGCCTAAAATGCTTCTGTTGCCCCAATAATCCTCGTTTTGAATATGAAGTTTGCCTTTGACAAGAACGGGTATTCCGCCGAGCGATTCGCCCTGCCTGAGAACATATTCACCTTTTTTGAAGCGTAGAACTTTTGCATTAAGGCATTTCAGCATTTCGGGAAGCTCCTCTTTTGTGACCCCGAAAAACAATCTTGTATTTTCCAAAATGTCAATATATTCCGTCATAAAAAGCTCTTTCTGTTGCAAAAACAACTGATTTATTTTGGATAGTGTACTATAATATAGCCGCAAAGTCAACGGGTATTCGTCGAAACGGTTTGCTCGGAGACTTGAGAAAACGGCAATGTTGTCATTATGTCCGATATTGAAAGGGAGATTCAAAAATGATAAGAAAAATTATAAAAATCGATGAAGAAAAATGTATCGGTTGCGGACTTTGCGCCGAAGCCTGCCACGAAGGAGCAATTGAAATGGTTGACGGCAAGGCAAAGCTGACAAGAGAGGATTACTGCGACGGCTTGGGCGACTGCCTGCCTGCATGCCCGACAGAGGCGATTTCATTTGAAGAGCGTGAAGCTCCGGCTTATGATGAAGCGGCGGTTGCGGCTTCAAAGAAAACTCTGCCCTGCGGATGCCCCGGAACACAGTCAAAAGCAATAAAAAGAGAAGAATGCAATACGCCCGCAACGGCGGCTGTCAATCAAAGTCAGCTTTCTCAATGGCCGGTTCAGATAAAGCTTGTGCCTGTTAATGCGCCGTATTTTGACGGAGCAAAGCTCTTGATTGCCGCTGACTGCACGGCTTATGCCTACGGCAATTTCCACAACGATTTTATCAAAGGCAGAGTAACTCTTATCGGCTGCCCGAAGCTTGACGAGGGGGACTATACCGAAAAACTGACGGCGATTATTTCAAACAATGATATTAAGAGCGTTACCGTTGTCAGAATGGAGGTTCCCTGCTGCGGCGGAATTGAAAACGCAGCTAAAAACGCTCTGAAAGCGAGCGGAAAGTTTATTCCGTGGCAGGTTGTGACCGTGTCGTCCGACGGCAGAATTCTTGGCTAATCAATTTATACTGATAACGGCTTGTATCGTTGATATTAGCCGTTGTTTGTTATGCGGAAATATGTGAGCCGGATTGTGCCATATTTGAAAAATTAAATCCCGCTGCCGTAATATTTACTTTTCTTTTTATTTAGTGTATTATATATTTACACGGAAAGCATTTTCTGCAAAACAAGAAAAGGGTGAATAATCATGACGAAAAAAGAATACCTCAGCCAAATTGACGAAGTCATAGCAAACGGTAGGTTCAAGGATAACTGGAAATCTCTTTCAAATCACAAAACGCCCGATTGGTACTATAAGGGCAAATTCGGAATCTTTATTCATTGGGGCATTTACAGCGTGCCTGCTTTCGGTAGCGAATGGTATTCACGGAATATGTATATAAAAGAAAGATATGAGTTTGATCACCATGTCAAAACCTACGGAAATCATAAAGATTTCGGCTATAAGGATTTTATTCCTATGTTCAAGGCGGAAAAATTTGATGCCGAAAAGTGGATTTCAGCTTTTAAAAATGCAGGCGCAAAATTTGTTATGCCCGTCTGCGAGCATCACGACGGCTTTGCAATGTATGACACGGAATTCAACCGCTGGAACGCCAAAAATATGGGTCCTTGCAGAGATGTTGCGGGCGAATTAAAAGCCGAATGCGAAAAACAGGGGCTTGTCTTTTGCGCCTCAACTCACAGAGCGGAGCATTATTTCTTTATGAATATGGGCAGAACCTTCGACAGCGACATTAACCCCGACAGCGAAGATTTTGATTTTTATGCTCCCGCATATTATGAAGATAAATTCGGTCTGTCAATGACCGCAACCTGCGACTGTGTTGACGAGATTGGAGCAAGCAAGGAGTGGCTTGACGACTGGATGGTGAGAACCTGCGAGCTTGTTGACAAATATCAGCCGAAAATTCTCTATTTTGACTGGTGGATTCAAAACAAATCGTTTAAGCCTTATCTTAAAAAAATAGCCGCATATTACTATAACCGTGCTGAAGAATGGGGCGAGGAGGTTACGATTGATTATAAGCATAATGCTTTTGCTTTGGGAACGGCTACGCTCGATATAGAAAGGGGCTCGCTCGGCGATGTCTTCCCTTATCCTTGGCAGACCGACACCGCAATCGGCAAGGAATCATGGGGATACCGTAAAGATAACACCTATAAATCAACATATGAAATTGTAACAACCTTGATTGATATTGTTTCCAAAAACGGAATGCTTCTGCTCAATATCGGCCCTAAAGCCGACGGAACATTCACCGACGAAGAAACGAAGGTCTTGGAGGAACTCGGCGAATGGATGAAGGTGAACGGCGAGGGTATATACGAAACCGTGCCGTATAAATTCTATAAAGAAGGCGAAAAACAGGCCGCATCGGGTATGTTCTCGGAGGGCAATGTTGAATATACCGAAAAAGATTTTCGATTTACATATAAAGACGGTGTGCTTTACGCTTTCCAGATGAAGCCGTCAAAAACAGTTAAAATAAATTCGCTTTATACAGACCGTTGCGGAACCTGCGTTGAAAATGTTTCGGTTCTCGGAAACAATAAGGTCAAAAGCTTCGTTTGCGGCAAAGACGGGCTTCTGATTGAGCTTGAAAACGAACCCGAAACCGATTTGCCCGTTTGCATTAAAATAGAGTTGGAGTAATGGATTATGGAAGATAAACTGACAGGCGCAGAGCTTGCTTCACGGCTTAAAGGACAGCTCAATTCCAACATGAAATTCAACGGGATAAGCGGCGTTGACGACGAATCTCTGCATTTAAGCGAAGAGGATATAAAGTGGTGGCGTGACGCTAAATTCGGAATGTTTATCCATTGGGGAGTATATTCTGTCTTGGAGCGGGGAGAATGGACTTATTTCAACGATAAGCTTGATGAAGATTATTACCGAAGCGTTGCCGAAAATGAATTCAAACCCGACAAGAGCGCAAAAGAAATAATGGACGGTTGGACTTCTGCCGCAGTTAATGCCGGCATGAAATATGCGGTCATGGTGACCCGCCACCATGACGGATATGCTCTTTGGAACAGCAAGTGTTCATACAAGGATTTCACATCGGTTAGATGCGGAAGCGGAGAAGATTATGTAAAGGCGTTCACCGATGCGTGCAGGGAAAAGGGGCTTTATACAGGTCTTTATTATTCACCGATGGATTGGCGCTTTGACGGATATTTTCATCCGAAAGAGAATCCCGAAAACGCTCTGCTTATGAAAAAGCAAGGCTACGGTCAGGTGGAAGAGCTTTGCGGTAACTATGGCAAAATTGACATTCTGTGGTATGACGGCGGGTGGCTTGCCCATCAGGGGAGCGATGCAGATGCGGCGTGGTTCTGGGAGCCGATAAAGCTCAACAAAACAGTCCGTTCATATAATCCGAAAACAATGGTTACTCCACGCTCCGGCTATAAGGGAGACTTTGAATGTGACGAGGGGCCTCACGAAATAAGGGGCAAAATCGTGCCGATTCCGTGGGAGAAGAATATGTCACTTACGGAGCATTGGGCGTATGTGGGCAATGACAAAACATGGTCTTTTGATTATATGATTAGAATGCTTGTTAATGCAGTATGCCGAGACGGAAATCTCCTGTTAAATTTAGCGCCTGACAGAAACGGCAATATACCCGAAAAAAGCATTGAAACGCTTAACAGAATCGGGGAATGGCTGAAAGAAAACGGCGAAGCAATATACGAAACAAGGGCGGGCTTATGGCAGCCCGTTGACAATGTTTACGGCAGCGTATATAAAGAAAATGCCGTTTATCTGCATATTTTGGATTGCCGTGCCTTTGAGAAAATATTACTGCCGGATATAAGCCGAAAAATTGTCGGGGCAGAAATGCTTGGCGGCGATACGATAGCGTTCACGCAAAGTTCTGACGGAATAAAGCTTTTTATTCCCGAAAAATATAAAAACAAAGAATCGGTTGACACCATAGTGAAAATTATTACGGAATAGACTGAATGGTTTCACTTTTTGCACATAAACAATTAAATTTCGGCTTTTTCAAAAACTCTTGACAAACCGAAAAACTCAAGCTATAATCTGTTCATAACCATAAAGAGTGATGCGAGGGACAGACCCGTTGACCATCCGGCAACCTGCAATTTGCAAGGTGCCAAAGTCTGACCGATGGTGTGCTGAATATTGAATTTCCGTCACACCTGTCGGTAACGATGGGTGTGATTTTTTATTCCCTTTTCTTTATGGCAAAATCCTTGAAGGGAGGGAATTGATAATGTCAAAAATCAAATCATTGTTGTCAACCTACAGCGGCAGAATTTATGTTTATCTTGCAGACGGAGAAACAGGCAAAAGATTCTTGCGGGATGCAGAAGATGAAGGCTTCACCTTTGCCGACGGCGTAAAGCCGACGGAAAGAGAGCCGGACGGCATTTTTGCCGTCAATGACGATATGACGATTAACTATGTAGGCTTTGTCGGACATATGGCATATCGGGTTGCAGACAGAGTCGGCAATCAGCCGCTTATAAAAATTGACTATCGGGATATTCCGGAACAGGCTGAGTGAAAAGAGACGGCGGGGCTGACAGCTCCGCCGCTGACGGTCTGCAAAACACAAATATTTACATTTTTTTGCTTTTAGTGTATTATTAATTTATCGAAAAAAGTATAGGAAGAAAGGAACGGAAAAGCAGTAAAGAGTTATTCAAACTGGTTTTGTCGGTGGTTGATTATGAAATCGGAAATAATTGTCCGTCAGTTAAATGAAAATGAAACGGCAGAAGCACTGTCGCTGGTCTGGAATGTGTTTTTGGAATATGAAGCCCCGGATTATTCGGAAGAAGGTATCGAGGAATTCCGCAAGAGCATTCATGATGAAAAATACTTATCTCAGCTTCGTATGTTCGGCGCTTTCAAAGACGAAAAAGCAGTCGGTGTTATAGCAACAAGAAACGGCGGAACACACATTGCTCTGTTTTTTGTTGACGGAAAATATCACAGGCAGGGAATCGGAAAAGAATTGTTCAAAACGGTTTGCAGAGAGTGTAATGCCGATAGAATAACCGTGAATTCATCGCCGTTTGCCGTTACGATTTATCAAAAATTAGGCTTTTGCAAAACCGATAAAGAACAGACGGTGAACGGCTTGCGGTTTACTCCTATGGAATATAAAGAGATTTGAACGGACGGAAACTAACCGTCTTGAAGTTTCCGATTCATTATGATATGATATTTTCAAGATAATTCCAAATTAACATGAAAGGTGTTCAGGTGCTTTAATATGCCCTTAAAAATCATTCGACAGGATATAACCAAAATCAAATGCGATGCAATAGTTAACCCGACCAACCGTCATATGGAGCCGGGCGGGGGAGCGGATCTCGCCGTTCACGAGGCGGCGGGCCCGGAGCTTTATGAATACTGCCAAAAGCTCGGCGGTTGCCCCGTAGGCACAGCCGTAATCACACCCGCATTCAGGCTGCCGTGTAAATTCATTATTCACACGGCGGGTCCCGATTGGTACAGGGTTGAGAATCCACGGGAACTGCTTGTTTCCTGCTATGAAAACTGCCTCAGACTTGCGGCGGAAAACGGCTGCGAAAGCCTTGCAATGCCTTTGATTTCATCGGGCGCATACGGCTATCCCAAGGATGAGGTTATCAGAATCGCAACCTCGGTTATAAGCGGCTTTCTGACCGAGCATGAAATGATGATATATCTGCTTGTGTTCGATAAAAAAGCTTATGAGATAAGCCAAAAGCTGTTTTGCGATATCACCGCATACATTGACGATAATTACATAGCGGCGCATTGCGAGGACGCCATTGTTTATAACCGTGAATGGCACGGCGAAACGAATCTGAATTCATCGGTTCCGAGAGATGTAATAATCCGCCGCCGCAGACAGGCTCTTGAAGAAATACGCAGGAACGAGGCAGAGGATTACTGCACCTTCCAAGAGGAGAAATGCAAGCCTGTCAAGGCTTCATTGAATTTGGAAAACCTTTTTGAAAACATGGATAAAGGCTTTGCCGAAACTTTGTTTTATTATATCGACAAAAAGGGTATTACCGATGTTGAATGCTACAAAAAATCCAATGTTGACAAGAAAACATTCTCAAAAATCAAATGCAACAAGGATTACCGACCGAGCAAGGTGACGGCGGTTTCGTTCGCCATAGGGCTGAGACTTAATTCCGAAGAAGCAAATCATCTGCTCAACACCGTCGGCATGTGCCTTTCCCACGCATCAAAATTTGATGTAATTATAGAATATTTCATCAAGACTGGAAACTATAAAGATATTTATGAGGTCAATGAGGTGCTTTATCAGTTTGACCAGCAGCTGTTGGGAGTATAGAAACAAAAAATCTTTGAAATGCGTATAAAAAGTCTCCCGCCGAGCGACCATATGAACCGAAAAACTCTGTATAATGCGGTTGTAAGGTTGAAAAACCGAACGAAATCATTATTATACGGAGGAATTAACCATGAAAAACAACATTACGGAGCTTGTATTTATTCTTGACAGAAGCGGTTCAATGTCGGGGCTTGAAAAAGACACGATAGGCGGATTTAACTCGATGATTGAGAAACAGCGCAGGCAGGACGGCGAATGTTATGTTTCAACCGTGCTGTTCGATAATGTTTCCGAGGTTCTGCATGACAGAGTGAAGCTTTCCGAGGTAAAGCCGATGACCGAAGATGACTACACGGTCAGGGGCTGCACGGCGCTCATTGACGCAATCGGCGGCGCAATTCACCACATCGGCAATGTTCATAAATACGCCCGCCCCGAGGATGTGCCCGAGCACACCTTGTTCGTTATCACGACCGACGGCATGGAAAACGCCAGCCGCAGATATTCGAGCGAGCAGGTCAAAACGATGATAAAGCGTCAAAAGGAAAAATACGGCTGGGAGTTTCTGTTCATCGGCGCAAATATTGACGCCGTTGAAACTGCCGCTCGTTACGGAATCGACGAGGACAGAGCCGTGAATTATATGCCCGACCACGAGGGCACGCAAATCCTTTATGAATCGGTTTCGGAGGCGGTCTGCAATGTCAGGTCAAACCGAAAGTTAAGCAAAGCATGGTCGCAAAATATCAACAGCGACTATCAGTCAAGAAAATAATTTTATAGTTCGCTTTTCGGTGCATCGGATGATATATAATATAGCCAAATAAAAAAATATCGCTGTGAAACGGGGGAGTCAATACGGCAGGGGCAATTATTGCGGTAATACTGATTCTGATTTTTGCTTCATGGTGGAGCAACACTCCCGATGTTGAAACAAAAGGAAATCCGAATTTTCATCAGGACCGCTTCGATAAGGATTCATGGAAAAACTTTGATATTCACCGTGACGGCGATAATCATGTTCTGCCAAAGGATTATCTTGAGGGTAAGTATTTTAACGGCGATTTCATCAATGAAAAAGCCGAAAAATAAGAAATGATTATCGGGAGGAAACATTATGTTTGGTGACGAAGGATTTTTCGGTGGATTATTTGATTTT
>JBJEQD010000081.1:0-8006 GCA_051881575.1 Acutalibacteraceae bacterium
ATTTTGAAGTTACTTCTCTTCTTTTTTTGGGTCACATCATTTTAGCACATACAAATATTTGTAAATAATCAAAGTTTTTTAAAAATAAAAGCCGCATGCTTCTCAGCACACGGCTTTTTGCCACATATGACTTTTATTCCGCATCGGCGGGAATTACTTCCTTGAACTCGTAATTTCTGTCTTCAAAGGAGCAGAGATATTTCTTGCCTGCGGAAAGCTTGCCTTCAAGCATTTCTTCGGAAAGCTTATCTTCAATCTGCTGCTGAATTGCCCTTCTCAGCGGTCTTGCGCCGTAAACCGGGTCAAAGCCTGCCTTTGCGATTGCTTTTACCGCTTCGTCGGTAAATTCAACATCGATGTCAAGCTCTCTGAGCCTCTTGCCGAGAGAATCAAGCATTCTCTTTGCAATTTCGTTGATGTTATCCTCGTTAAGACGGTGGAAAACAATAATATCGTCAACCCTGTTGATAAACTCGGGTCTGAACACATTTTTCAGCTCGCCCATGACGGCTTCTCTGATATTCTTTTCGCTCGCCGTCTCGTTGCTCTCCGCCGCAAAGCCGAGAGTGCCCGAACCGCTCTGAGCAATCAGTTTTGCGCCGACATTGGATGTCATAATGATAATGCAGTTTTTGAAATCAACCCGTCTGCCCTGAGAATCGGTCAGAATTCCGTCCTCAAGAATCTGGAGCAGCATGTTGAAAACATCGGGATGAGCCTTTTCGATTTCATCAAAAAGAACAACCGAATAGGGTCTGCGACGAACCTTTTCCGTGAGCTGACCGCCCTCGTCATAGCCGACATATCCCGGAGGCGAACCGACAAGTCTTGAAACGGTGTGCTTCTCCATATATTCGGACATATCAAGGCGTATCATCGCATTTTCATCGCCGAACATTGAAGCCGCAAGGGTCTTGCAAAGCTCGGTTTTGCCGACGCCCGTGGGGCCGAGGAAGATGAACGAACCCGTGGGGCGCTTCGGGTCTTTAAGACCCGCTCTGCCTCTCCTGATGGCTCTTGCAACTGCGCTGACTGCTTCATCCTGGCCGACAATTCTCCTGTGAAGCTCATCCTCCATGTGGAGCAGTCTTTCGCTCTCCTCCTGAGTTATCTGAACAACGGGGATTCCCGTCCATTGAGATACAATTGCGGCAATCTCCTGCTCGCCGACCTCGCCCGTTGAGCGGTTGCTCTTTTCTTTCCAGAGCTGACGCTCGTTTTCAAGGTCTTTTGCAAGCTTGTTCTTTTCGTCTCTGATTGAAGCCGCCTGTTCAAAATCCTGAGCGTTGACAGCCGCTTCCATTTCTTCATTCAAGGCTTTCAGCTTGTTTTCAAGCGCTTTCAGATCCGGCGGGGCTGTAAAGGCTTTGAGCCTTACTCTTGAAGCCGCTTCATCGATAAGGTCTATAGCCTTGTCGGGCAGATATCTGTCGCCGATATACCTTGACGACATCTTGACTGCGGCAATCAGGGCTTCGTCGGTGATTTTAACCTTGTGGTGCGCTTCATATTTATCTCTGATGCCCCTGAGGATTTCAATAGCCTCCTCCTCCGACGGCTCGCCGACGGTTACGGGCTGGAATCTTCTTTCAAGAGCGGCGTCTTTTTCGATATGCTTGCGGTATTCCTCAAGCGTTGTTGCGCCGATTATCTGAATTTCGCCTCTTGCAAGCGACGGCTTGAGGATGTTTGCGGCGTCAACCGCACCCTCTGCCGAGCCTGCGCCGATGAGGGTATGAACCTCATCGATGAACAGGATGACATCGCCCGCTTTCTGCACTTCTTCAATGGCGTTTCTGATTCTTTCCTCAAAATCGCCCCTGTATTTCGTGCCGGCAACCATGCCCGTCAGGTCAAGGGTAACAATTCTCTTGTTGCGGAGCAGTTCAGGCACTTCGCCTGTTGCAATTTTAAGAGCAAGCCCCTCTGCGATTGCGGTTTTGCCGACGCCCGGTTCGCCGATAAGGCAGGGATTGTTCTTTGTTCTTCTGCTGAGAATCTGAATAACCCTCTCAATTTCCTTTTGTCTGCCGATGACGGGGTCAATCTTGCCCTGCATTGCAAGAACCGTCAAGTCTCTGCCGAACTGGCTGAGGGTCGGAGTGTCCGACTTTTCTTTTGCATCGGCTCCGCCTTTGCCCGCAGGCTGACTGCCGCTGCTGCCGAGAGCATTCATAAGGTCATTGAGAAGATCCTGAGGCTGAACGCCCATGCGGCTGAGAATTTCCGCCGCCATGCCGGAGCCTTCTCTGATAATACCCATCAGGATATGCTCCGTGCCGATATATGAATGACCCATGCCCCTGCCCTGAGCAATGGCTGTGTCAATTATATTTTTTGACCTCGGAGTGAAATCGTTGGGCGAAAGAACGGTCGGCGAACCGATGCCGATGCTGCTCTTGATTATCGCCTCAACCTCGCCGTAGGTCACTTTTCTCGCCGACAAGGCCTGATAAGCCATGCCGCCGCTCTCTGCAAGCAGACCGAGCAGAATATGCTCGCTGCCGACATAGGTGTGGCCGAGGTTTTCAGCCGCAGTTATTGCCGCATTGAGCGAATCATTTGCCTTTTGCGTAAATCCCGTAAATCTATACATAAACTTTTCCCCCTATTAATCGTAACCTCTGAACAAGTAACAGTCACTATTCTCAGCGGCTATACTTATTCAGCAGTTACCATAAGCAATGCCTCCGAAACGGCATTGCAACATTAATTCATTTAATATCTTTATGCAAGAGCCTCTCGAACCGCTTTTGCCCTGTAAGCGTCCCTTGCGGCGGGGTTGCTCGCCTCGCTGTTTGCGGCGCTTATTGTTGCGGGCTGCATGTTGACGATAAGCTCATTTATTTTTTCGATTGCGACATCAATAATTCCTCTTGCCGCTCCAAGCCTAACAACGGAAATAAGCTCCATGAATTCGTCGGTGCTGAGAAGTCTTGCGTTTCTGAGAACTCCGAGCGCTCTGAATATTTTATCCTCCTCGGCGGGATTCTTGACTATTTCCGCAGCTGCCGCTCTCTCCTGAGCGATGAGCTGGAGGACTATTGATTTGAGGTTTGCAATCGCAGTTTCCTCGGTTATTCCGAGGGTAATCTGATTGCTTATCTGATAAATATCGCCCTTGGGCTGTGAGCCTTCGCCGTTGGCTCCTCTGATAGTCAGACCGAGCTTTGAAACGGTATTTGCAAGCCTTGTCATCTGACCGCAGCGGGTCAGAGCAGGCAGATGAAGCATAACCGAAGCTCTCATCGCCGTGCCGAGATTGGTCGGGCATTGGGTGAGGTAGCCGATTCTTTCGTCAAAAGCATATTTCAGCTTTTTGTCAAGCATGCTGTCAAGCTTGTCGGCTATATCATAAGCTTCTTCAAGCGCAAGACCTGCTTTCATGACCTGAAGTCTTATGTGATCCTCCTCGCAGAGCATAATGCTTACGCTCTCATCAGACGAAAGAACAAGCGCACTTCCGTCCTGCTTTGAGGCAAACTCGGGGCTTATCAGATGGCGTTCGGCAAGCGAAACCGCCTGAAGCCTTGAAAGGTCTTTCATTTCAATGTAGCTGAAATCCTTGGCGTCATTTTCAAACAGGGCTTGTTTTACAATGGAATTTACCTTGTTCTTTCCCGCTGCATCAAGCTTTGCGGGGAACGGATAATCGTCAAGGTTTCTTGCAAGGCGGATTCTTGTGCTCAATACTATATCGCCCTGATCGCCTTTTTCAATATACCATTTACTCATTTGGTTTCGCCTCCTTCAAGCGCTTTTATTTCATCTCTGATTTTTGCCGCATTTTCAAAATCCTGCTTTGCAACAGCATCATTCATGGCAGCTTTAAGCTTTTCGATTTTTTCTTCTTTGGTTTCAACCTTGGGTTCGGCGGCTGAAGCCGAAACCGTCTTGCCGTTGTGCTTGATCTTGCCGTGAATCCTCTGAATTGAAGGCAGCAGACGGTCATAGAAGGTTCTGTAGCAGTCTGCACAGCCGACTCTGCCGTCACGGACTATTTCATCAAACGAGGTTCCGCATTTAGCGCATCTCTTAGTGCCGATTGAGGTCAGCGAAGGAGTCATATCGCCGAGAAAACCTCCGAACAGCTCCGAAAGATTCAGACCGAAGCCTGAGAACATATCCGAATAGCCGAGATGAGCGGCGCACTCGGAGCAAAGATGGCTTTCTGCCATATCGCCGTTAATAATTTGCTTGATGTGAGTTGTTGCTTCATTTTTTCCGCAGTTCTGACATAACATAATCAATCATCCTTTCCCAATATCATATTAAGTGTTAAGTGACAGAAGCATTTGTTTGAGTATTGAAGCCCTGACCCTGTCTTTTTCGGGCTGAGGCAAAGCTTTCAGCGCATTTTCTCCCGTTGCGGCGAGCAGAAGCTTTGCGCTCTGCTTATCAATCGAGCCGTTATGGAGAAGATTCATAATGTTGGCGTTGCAGGTTGCATAATCTATCGAATCGCCGATATAGTTGACCGTGTGCATAATCAGCGAGGGTCGGTCAATGTTGACCCTTGTGATTTTGATGTAGCCTCCGCCGCCCCGCCTGCTCTCAACGATATAGCCCTGCTCGGGAGTGAAGCGGGAGGAGATAACATAATTTATCTGGCTCGGCACACAGCCGAGGGACTGTGCAAGCTCGTTGCGCTGAATTTCGGTTGTGCCGTCGTTGTCAAGCATATCCAGCAGAAGCCTTGTTATCTGATTGCTAAGACTCATTTTCATCAGCTCTTTTCTTTTTATCTCTGTCCGCCGTTTCGGCGGTTTGTCTTTGACTTTCTTTGACCTTTGCTTACATTATAGTCAGGAAAGGTCAAAAGGTCAAAGGTCAGAAAAGGTCAGATTTCAGTATTTATACCTCAATATTTGAAATTATCTCCTGTTTTCTTCGATTTTCTTTAATTTTCAAGATTTTTTAATTTTCTGACTTTTCAGCGAAGGTCAAACTTTTTTGACCAAAGTCAAGCTTGATTTCTGACTTTAGGCAGATGTACTATATTATGTAATTATATTATTGGTTCATATTATACTGTTCAACATAATAAAAAATTAACATAAAAGCTATTGTTTTTAGTATAAAAATCTGTCATAATGTATACGGAATTTTTTCCATTACTTTATTTGGAGGACAAAAAGAATGAAGAAAAAAATTGTAATTGCAATTATCATTGTTGCCGTTGTTGCGGCGGCAGGTATCGGCGCTTATTTTCTTTTCGGACCCGGCGCTTCCGGCTCGGATAAAGAGGTTACTGCCGTAAAAGAAGATTTTGTTCAGGGCGCAGGAATCATAGAAGCCTACTCCATGAATCCCGACAGATTCAAAAAATCCCTTATCAATGAATATCAGATGGGCGAAGAAACCGCCGAAAAATTCTACGAAGCCCCCTCGGAATGGCTTGCCTACGATCAGATGATCGACATCAAAAACAACGGCGACACCAACATCACCGTTTACGGCTTTGAGGTCAAGGATAACGGCAAAGACGGCGTTTATATCGGCACAAGTCTCGGCGGCGCTCTCAGCATTGCGCCCGGAGCAACCGTTCCGACATCGTTCAGCGTTCTCAGCTCTCAGATTTTGCTCTCTGACGATGAAATCCATGCGCTTGTTGATAAAAAGGAAATAAGTATAATATATTCCGAAACTCCGGAGGAATATGACGACGGAACGGAGAGCGTTGAAGAAACTAAAACCGCTCCCATTGAAGCCCCGGCAGAAAAATAAGGAGAATTTCAGTCATAATGAGTCCGTTTTTTAAAAGAAAAACCCCATCGGGTCCGCCGGAATTTTTGATTGTCGGCCTCGGCAACCCGGGCAAAAAATATGAGCTTACCCGCCACAATGCAGGCTTTCTGTTTGCTGACCTGCTCGCCGACAAAAACGGCGTTAAAATCAACAAAATTCAGTTCAAGGCCGTCACGGCTTCAATCGACCTTGAAGGTCACAAATGCCTGCTGATGAAGCCGCAAACCTTTATGAACAACAGCGGCGAAGCCGTTCGTGAAGCCGCATCGTTCTATAAGATTCCTCCCGAGAGAATCATTATCGTATTTGACGATATTTCCCTGCCCTGCGGCAAAATGAGAATCAGGCGCAAGGGCAGCGACGGCGGCCACAACGGAATGAAAAGCATAATTTATCAGATGAATTCCGATGCGATGCCGAGAATCAAGCTCGGCATAGGTCAAAAGCCGCATCCCGACTACGAGCTTGCCGACTGGGTGCTTTCAAGCTTTAAAAAAGACGAGCTTGACGCTCTGAGGGACGCCGCCGAAAACGCCTGCGCCGCCGCCGTGCTTATGGTTAACGGGGAAATCGAAAAAGCAATGAGTAACTTTAACAGCTGATTACTTAGCCATTGATGCTATGCCGTTTACCATGCTTTCAACACTTCTCATGCACTTTGCAGCGCCCTTCTTGCAGGCTCTTCTGACGCCGGGAGACATAAGCTGAGTTCCCGCAATCGCAGCAGCAGTTCCGACGGCAAGGCCGATGCCCATACCTTTAATCATGTTATTTCTCGAAGAAGCAAACATTTTTATCCCTCCAATCCGATATTTTTAAAAGGCAATACCGCACAATTATTGTCTCACGGCAGTTAATTGTACGGTGTTGACAGTAATATTTTATCCTGAGCGGGCGATAAAAATAATGCCAATAATTTTTAAGGAAGTCATATAATGCCAAATTTAAATATTGTTCTCGTCGAACCTCAAATTCCGCAAAACACCGGCAACATTGCCAGAACCTGCGCCGCAACAGGCGCACGGCTTCACCTTGTTGAGCCGATGGGATTCAGAATCGACGATGCAAAGCTGAAAAGAGCGGGTCTTGATTATTGGCATCTGCTTGATATAACATATTATGAGAGCCTCGCCGATTTCTTTGAGAAAAACAAGGACGGAAAGTTTTTCTATTTTTCAACAAAGGCGACTAAAATTTATTCACAGGTTGAATATCCCGACAACTGCTATCTTGTTTTCGGCAAGGAGACTGCGGGTCTGCCCGAAGAACTCCTTTTTGCCAACAAAGAAAGCTGCGTTCGCCTGCCGATGATTAACGACAGCTCCGCAAGAAGCCTTAACCTCTCCAACACCGTTGCCATCGGCGTTTATGAGGTTCTCAGGCAATGGAATTTTCCCGATTTGCTGCTGAAAGGCAAGCTGACAAAATTTGACTGGGATAAAAGCGTCTGACCGTCAAAAATCGGTTGAAATATTCGGAAATATATGATATTATAAATATACATCATTGAAAGGATTTGAATTTAATGAAATCAGCAATCAGTATATTCTTTGTTCTTGTGCTCGTCGCACTCTGCTTCTTCGGATGCTCCAATATTCCCGATGAGCCTGCAACAACCGCCCTTGCAGATTATTCTTATGTCAACCCGTTCGGAGAAACGGTCGCTCCGCCCGAAAACACCAAAGAAAACAGCAGTGAAACCTACGCCGTTCACTACATTGAAACGGTTAACAATGTTGAGTGCGTTCTCAGCAGCTACTATGTCTACGGCAATTCCGTCGGAACAATAACCAACATAAAAATTGAAGACGACGGCATTTCAAACAATGCCAGCGGCTATGCTGATGTTCAGATTATGGGAATCGGTTCAAGAAAAGACGGCCTCAAAATCGGCTACACGGCATATGACAAGGACGGCAAGGTTGTTAAGGATGTCTATCTGCTTGCAAAGCTTGACGGCGTTAAAAAAGGCGATACCGTTGAGGAGCGCCGCTTCGAGGTTCCGAGAGACGCCGTTAAGATAGTATTCCACGATTATGTTGAAAAAGACTGATTAATCGGTCGTATCATTTTAAAAAATTCAAGGCTTGTATCGGTTTGATTGATTCCGATACAAGCCTTTATTGTTAAACAGACAAAGAAAACGGAGCTTTCGTTCGCAAATGAACAAAGCTCCGTAATTCTTTTTCGGATAAGGTGATGGGAGTCGAACCCGATATGGTTTAAAACGGTCTATTTTAGCCTGAACTGCGTTAAAA
>JBJEQD010000082.1:0-35718 GCA_051881575.1 Acutalibacteraceae bacterium
ATTCCGAGAAAAGCTTGGAGCCGCTTTGGTAAGCGGCTCCTGCAACAGCGGATTTATTTTCACTTCGCTTTTGTATTGATATCTGAAAATGGGTACAAGATATTTTTATCACGCTCCTTGTTTTTAAAAATTGGGGTAGACGAAGTCGCAGGGGTGAAACCCTTGTCTGATGAAATCAGCGGCAAAGCCGGGAAGCTTCGCAGAACGCAATGACACCGCATACAGATTTCCGAAAAGTTGAATACTTTTTGGGGAAGCGGTGTATAATTGCGCACTTTTACAAAGTGGAGTTTTCTTTGCTCTTTTTAAAATTCTCAATCGCTTTGCCGACTGCCTCGGCATGAAACGCAACTTTTAAGATGGTTTCAACCTGCTCATCGGTGAGATTTTCGGGACAGCCGAGATACTTTTCAAGCATTGCTCCACGAGTGCAGAGTCTGTGTGTGCGTTCCTTGCGTGTGAGCTGTTTTGCCTGAGAATCAAGATATTTGATTTTGTTTTCCAACCGCCGTATTTCTGTTTCGTTCTTTGTCTTTATTTCACGAAGTTCATCAACGGATTTATTGCTTAGCTTTTCGTTTGACATCGGTTTTAATCTCCTTTGTGTATTCCGTTTTTCTTTGCGTTTTCGCTTAAACTGTTTCTGCGTTCTTCCGAATACGGTGCGGTGAGTCTGAAACTCAATCTGCCTTTTTGGATTTCAAAAAGCATTCCGCCGTGTTCGTCATCGTCCGTCAGTTTGCACCAGTCGGGATATTTCTCACTGAATTTGAGAAGTCTGTTCTTCAAATCCGTGTTGTGGGTACGGACTTCGATGATGTCGCTTTCTTCGTTGAAGTAGATGACAGTATCTTTATGCCGCTTTGTAAGCCCTGTTCTCATTTTGCCTCTTTTCTGCCGAAACTCGGCTGAATTTTGTGAGTTTTTCTCGATTCAAGAACCGTAAAAAGCACCATGTTTTTCGATAATTTTTCTCAAAACCATGTGTTGGTCATTTACGGTGTTTCAATTTGATTTTCTACAGTTTTTTCAACTCTTAACATCTCCTCGGGCATCAAAAAACAGCCACGGAATTAACCGTGACTGTCTTCGTCTGATACTTCTGATTTTTTCGAGTGGGTGTCGAGAAATTCTCCGTATTCATTCGTAACAAAATTCTCGTATGCCGTTGCTAATTTCTGAATGCGTTTGTAGATTGCGCTCGGCGTTTTGTATTCAAAAACCGTTGCAATCTGTTCGAGCGTGCATCCGTCCATACGCATCTGCAAAATTTGTTTGTCCTTTTCCGTCAGCGTTGATTTGAAAGTATCAACCTTGTCTTTTGCAAGAACGGTTGTTTCAAAATCTTCACGGGGATTTGGAAGCTGAAGGAGCAAATCCTCGCTCAGTTCTCCGTCGGGTTTGACTGCTTCATCAAGAAAAACCGGACTCTTTTTCTTGTCCCATGAACAATACCACTTGTTAACGAAATCTCTTTTGTTAGTGCTTTTGCGTTCGCTGTAATCTGCTATCTGACGGTTTTTCCAGACTTCATCAATCATCGGTTGCCAATTCTGTTCTTCAACAATCATATCCGTGAGGTTGCCGATGAGATTGCTGAACTGCTGATATGTAAGCCACGGAATTTCCATTTCTTTCGGCATCGTAAACAGCTTTTGAAAGCTCCATTCCATTTCGGTCTCGAATTTGTTTCTGAAGTGATTCTGAATTGCATAGCATAAACGCCACAGCGGAAAATCGCCCGAATAGCTTGTCCACTTGCCGGGAATATCGCCGTAACCGTCACTTCTCGGAACCTGAATGAACTGCCACACAGACCAGGCGTAACAGTCCCAGATGAGTTCGAGAAAAGCATCGTCTTTGATGAGATTATCGTATTTATCCGTGCGTAGGACATCATATGGACTTCTCGGAATTTCGAGATATTGCTTACGCTTTGAAACCAATTCATTCGGCAAGGCATAAAACAACGGAAGCCACGCAAGGTTACTGTCCTGCGGAACGGCGATTATCTGATTCGGGAGCACAACGATAAAACTGTTTTTGGCGTCATATGCCATAATCAATCACCACGTTTCGGAGAATATTTCACCCCCTCACTTATATATGGAGTGAAATCGGATAAATTTTTCCTGAGTTTTGAAAAAAATATAAAATTTTTTCAACCAATTAAGCGAACAAATGTTTACAGACATTTTATATTATTTTTTCAGTGTTGTCAAGTTGTTTTTGAATAAACAAAACAAAGCATAGAATGCATCACATTAACATCTATACACAATCCAAAATTGACAGTTTGTTTTTTTGAACTGGCAATAAAATATGTGTAGAAATGTTTGTGGGAGGACTTTTAAAAGTTTGTAGGAGGACTTTTAAAATTTGTCTTGACATCATGCCGAAAAACTGATATAATATTTCAACAATTGAATAAGAGATAAAAGAAGATACGGTTTGAAAAGTTGTAAGCTGAGTAAATCAAAAGGGAAATCAGGTTCGAATCCTGAACAACCGCCATTACTGTATTTGAAGAGCAAAATATTTATTACAATATAATATTTTATGTTCTTTTTGTAGTGTTTTGCTACGCCATAAGTCAGAACGCCTGCCGTGTCTTTATAGGTTTAACACAACTTTGGTGAGAAGAGTGCAACCGATTTATCAAAGTCTTTTGACATTTGGAATCGTGCACTCTTTTTTTATTGCTTAAAAACATAGTGTTTTAAATTTTAAGGGCAGCCTGTTCTTTATGCAGAAAGTTTGCTTTAGTTTGTATACCTTTTTTGATAAGTCTGTTGTACTCTTTCAGCCTGTTTTGGTTGAAAGAGTTTTTTTACGTCCAACGAGGAATTAGCTTGGTGATGAAAATCCGCTTTACATTCAGAAGCTGTAATCATTGACTGAAGGAAAGGCTGTTCATTTTGGCTTGAAATTTGAATGATGCTGGATGCAAATGCCAAAAAGCGCCTCTTCGGACAAAGTCATGAATTGACGAACAGAAACTCCTAGAGGCTGAATGTGGACGGATGATTCTGATAAATATGAAAAATACAAATGTTATCCGAATCCAATTAAATAAATGCGGAGGTTATGCACCGCATCCTATCCGATTTTGTGAGGAAAGATATGATTAGAGAAGATAAAAAGCAATGGGCGATTGAAGAGCTAAAAAAGAAAAATGAAGAGCTTGGCAGACCGCCTAAGAAAAGTGATTTTGACGTACTGACCATGACCAGGATAAAATCATTTCTTGGTGCGTGGCCGAGAGCGTTGGAAATTGCAGGGTTAAAGCATCCGAAACATCCGAAACAGCCTAAACGGCGTAAATGATGTTGCAAATAATAAAGACTTATTAATAAATAAGGAGGAAACAAATCATGAAGTCCACAGGCAAAAAAGTTTTAGCTTCCGTATTAGCAGTTCTTATATCGGTAATTTCTTTGGTGCCGATGATTGTATCTGCTATCGATGAAGCAGACGGCTCTGTTACGGTTTATTTAACCGTGAGCAATGACGGTTGGTTTTTGAACGGTGATGATGCTGATAAAACCACCATTGCACGAATACCGATAGAATTGGATTATTTTCCGCTTTCGGATTACGGCTTGGAACAATATAATCGTTATGAAGCAGACTCTTTTGAAAACGGTGGTCAGTACATAAATGATACCGTTGTGGAACAGCCTACCTTGCTTCACCTGTTGATCAAGGCAACTGAAATGTTTAAACTGAACGGTGAAAAATATGACCCGTCTGCTAACAGCGATGTTCTCTCAATCAGTGGCTCTGCCACATCAATGTTTATTCAGGATTTTTGGGGATATGGCTATAACCTTAATTATTACGTTGACCATGAATATCCTCTTATGGCACAAGGCTGGGGTGCTACTGCAGACTATATTCTTCTTGAAGACAATGCTGAAGTTGACATTGCCCTTTTTACAAATTATTATTTTTACTCCGATGAAAACAGTGGATTTGCATATCTCAGTCCTGCTGAAATAACGGTTGCATCCGGAGAAACTGTAAACTTTCAGACATGGAAAACTGCTCAGGACGGTTCAAATTATGGCGAAACTCTGCAGAATAAATGCTCTTTTCTGACAACGTTTGTTATGAACTCGGATTTTCAGGCGGTAAGCCGAATCACTGACAGTGCGGCAAACGAAGGAGCGTTCTCTTACACATTTGAAAACCCCGGAACATATTATGTTGTTGTTCTTGATGAAACAATTTCTGCTGAAAATCCTTCATCCGGCAGCAGTGAATCCCGCATAGCACCCGGTGTTTCCAGAGTTATTGTTGAGGATAAAGAAGTTTCAAAAAACAATAAGTTTTGTCTTGTTGCCGAATCAGATGAAAAGTTGATAATTGAACCCGAATGGGTATATTATGACAAAGATGATACAATTTATGATGCCTTAACATCCACAACCCACACATTTGACGGAATCAAATCCGGTTTCCTTTACAGCATTGACGGTGTAATCTTTTCGCCGATTATGCGTACGAGTGATAACGGCGTTTATTCGTTTGATGAAGAAGCGTCAGAAATTGCAAATGTTTTCCGCTTTGACACAAAAGGTATTCCTGCTGACAATAATCTTGTTGAGCTTCTTACTGCGATGGCAGATTATAATGGAAATCAGGAATATAAGGACGACGACAATGTTACCGCTGAATATAATGCTGCCAAAGCTGCCTATATAGGCATAGAGTCTGAAACTGCAAAAGAGTATGCCGAGAGGCTTCGCAAAGCAATGGATGAGCTGGATAATGCAGACAGATATAATGTTTATTTCAACATTACTCAGGAAGGCAGTGCTGCAAAGGATTTTAAAACCGTAGTATATAATGAAAAAGGCAGCGAAATAAGCCCCGAAAGAAACGGCACATATAATCTTCTTCCCGGCACATATGATATTGAAGTTTCAAAGGAATACAACGCAGTTTACGGCACAATTACCGTAACTGATGCAGATTATACTGTTTCTGCAGAACTACCTTCGGGTCATCATTTTGAAAACGATCTTTTTTTCACGGAATCAGCTGCTACAAGCACAGAGTTTTTGAGTGACACCGCAACGGGAAAACTCAGTTCGGATTTTTCACCCGAACAGCATGAATACACAGTCTATGCTTCAGATGAGACTACCACTGTTTATGTCAACAGTAATGAACGTACCGCTTGGAGGGGTCTCAGCAACGCAGATGAATTCTTTATATACTATCCTATAAATAACCCCAATTATGCTTCGGGCACGCTTGGCTATTTCGGTAATGGTAAACAAATTACCGAAAGACTCGGCGGTGCGCTTCCCGGAATGTTGATAAAATACGGTGAAGGTGCAGAAATACGACTTACGCACGAGGTTAAAAATGATAACGGTTTCACTCAAATTCAGTCATATTATATAAATGTAGTTCGCATCCGTTCTATGGCAAGTCTTGATGTTCACGACAGTAACGGCGCTCTTGTCGTAAACGGCGGAGAAGATAGCACGGTTTATACGGCTTCTGTTCTAAGCAGCACGGATTCCGTAACGATTTATCCGGTATCAGGCGGATCTTATAGTGCAGGATATTCTATCAGCGTTAATGGAACGGAATGTGAAGAAAACGGCGGCGTTGAAGTTGCTCTGACAGAAACTGTAACCACAATTCCTGTTGCTGTTTCCCATACAGACGGATCGTCAACCGATTATACAGTTGTGATAACAAAAACAGATGCATATCAGTCTGTTGTTACTCTTGAAACAGAAGGCGCTGCGGTTACAGTGACCAACTCAGCAGGAACAAGTATTATTCCCGAAAAGATTGAAGGAAATGTTTATACCTATCAACTTGTTCCCGGTTCAACCTATACTTGCACGGCAAGTAAAAATGCTAACCGCTCAATCATTTCATTCTCCGCTGCCGACGATGATGATTCAGGTGAAAATATCAGCATAAGCGTGCTTGAAGATGATAACTGGCTTTCTGATTTGGCTTTCGGAACTAAAACAGCTGCATCGGCCAAGGGAGATCTTGAACTTAATTCAGAATTTGAAGCAATCAATCACAATTATTCGTTGACCATCCCCGAAGCAACCAAAACTCCCTATATCTGGGCAACTGTTAATTCAGCAGCTTCTTTCCCCTCATCAACGCAGACAATCAATGTAGTTTTCACACAGATTCCGAGTTCCACTGCTCAAATAGGTAACGAAAAAATTGTGACTCAGTCTGTTAAGAGCGCATATTCATATGGTACCAAACTCACGAATTTGAATGGCGTATACGGCACTGCAGAACCCTTTGAAGTTCAGGTTTCTTCTGTTTCTAACGGAGTTACCTATATGCAGGTTTACGAGGTTACTCCAATTGTTTTCCCGTCCATTTCAAGCCTTTCCGTAGAGGCAGATGGTAATTCGCTTGTTCTTGACCCTGCCTTTAATGCGGATACACTTGAATATACTGTTTCTGCAAGCGAACTAACAAAAACATTCAGTATTTCGTCGAAATTGACAAGAACAATTAATTCTATTAAAGTGAACGGACAGAATGCAGTTTCGGGCGAAACATCAACCGTTGCCATGGCGAATATAGAAAACGATACTATTCCTGTTACGGCAATCAATAACAACGGGGTAGAAAGAACTTATTTGATTAAAATAAATAAGCTTCCGGCACTTAATGTTTCGATTAAGTCTGAGCCTTCAGACGCTATTATTTATATTACCGACAGTGCAGGCACAAGGGTCAATTCAGAGGCTGACGGCAATTATAAAATGCTTGCAGGTGCAACTTATGATTATACTGTCACATGTAAGGATTATATTGCTCAAACAGGCACATACACAGTTCCTGAAAGCGGCGAAGGTTTTACCGTAACTCTTGAAAAAGCACCGGTTAATGAAACCATAAATAAAGACCTCGAAGCTGCATGGCCGATGTTCAGAGGCGATAATACAAACAACGGTACGGTTTCTTCGAAAACTCCAAAAACGGCCGATGAAGCAGTTCTTTACTGGGCAACGCAAGACGGCGAAGGCTTTGATTCAAACGCTATAGGCTGTCCGATAATCGTTAACGATTATCTTGTTTACTGTACGGGAAACAAACTCCACAGAATGAACCGTTTCACCGGTGAGGTTGATGAGCTTGAAGGAACGATGGTTGCTAAATCAAGCTTTAATATTATTCCTCCCACCTATGCGGACGGTATGATATTTGTTGCTCTTTCAAACGGCACAATTCAGGCATTCAATGCAGAAACCTTTGAATCTCTCTGGGTATATTATGATGCTCTCGGAGGGCAGCCTAATAGTCCCATTGTTTATCAGGATGGCTATGTTTACACGGGATTTTGGGTTGGCGAAACAAAGGATGCTAACTTTGTATGTCTTTCTGCAACAGATGAAAATCCCGAAGAAACAAATGAAACAAAAACCGCAAGCTGGACTTACACGCAGTTCGGCGGCTTCTACTGGGCAGGAGCTTATGCGTGCGAAAACTATATTCTTGTTGGAACGGATGACGGCGACAGCGGCTATCTCAAGGATACATCAAGCTTCCTTTCATTTGATGCAAAAACAGGTGAACTCGTTGATAAAATCGACAATCTCAACGGAGATATCCGCTCTTCCGTTTCATATGACGATGTAACTGACCGTTATTATTTTACAACCAAAGGCGGCAGCTTCTACAGCATCGCTGTTAACGCTGACGGCACATTTAAGAAGGATGAAAACGGGGTGCAGGGCTATGACCTTAAAGAAATAGCTCTATATAACTATGCTGATGATTCAAGCAACCCTCCCATGAGCACCTGCACTCCCGTTGTTCATAACGGCAGAGCTTATATAGGTGTTTCCGGTACGGCTCAATTCGGTGCTTACAGCGGACACAATATTACGGTTATTGACCTTGAAAGCTGGTCAATAGCATATACGGTTCGTACAAAGGGTTATCCCCAGACAAGCGGTCTGCTGACTACCGCATACGAAAGCGAAGACGGCTATGCTTATATCTATTTCATTGATAACTACACTCCCGGTCAGGTTCGTGTAATCAAGGACAAACCCGGTGTAACGGAAGTGGTCGGCGGCGTAAAAGAAAGCTATATGAACAAGGGCGAGCTTGTAACTATCACCTGCGCTCCCGTTCTCTTTACTCCTTCAGGCGCTCATGCACAGTATGCAATCTGCAGCCCCATCAGCGATGAAAACGGAACACTCTATTTCAAAAATGATTCTGCTTATATGATGGCTGTCGGCAGCAGAGTTGAGAGCATTGAAGTTACTCAGCAGCCCGATAAAACACTTTATACTGTTGACGAAGCCTTTGACAAAACAGGTATGAAGGTTACGGCAAAGCTTGCAAACGGCCTGACAATGGATGTTACCGATTACGTAACCTTCAATGAATCCTCAAAGAATCTTTCGGTTGACGATACAGATGTGACCGTTTATTACGAAATTCTTCTTTACGGTGATACTTTTGATGCAGAAAACGGCAATAAGACCAATGTTGAAGCACTTCCCCCTGAAGATTATATCCCCGTAACTGTTCTTACCGCTGAGCAAAAGTCTGCTCTTGATTCGGCAATTGCCAAGATTGATGATATCGGCGAGGTAATTCTTGAAAGCGGAGATTCCATAAGAAAGGCAAGAGAGGCCTTTGATTCTCTTGACCTTGACCTTCAGGATTTGGTTTCAAATCAGCAGACCCTGATCAATGCTGAAACAGAATATGCCGCAATAAAAAATGTATATGACAAGATTGACGCAATCGGAGAAGTTTCATATGAAAAGAAAACTGCAATCAGCGAAGCTAATGAAGCTTATAACTCTTTAACAGATGATCAAAAAGCAAAGATTACAAATGCTTCTGTCCTTGAAAGTGCAAATTCAAGCCTGAAAGCTATTGTTGACGAAATCAATACTGTTGTAAACAAGATTGATGCAATCGGAACGGTAACAATGGCTAAGGAAGCAGATATTGTTTCGGCAAGAGAAGCTTATGAAGCACTTCCCGAAGCATCAAAGTCAGGCGTTACAAATCTTGATATGCTCATGGCAGCCGAAGCAATTCTTGCAGGATACAAAGGTGATGTTAAAACTATTGAAGACCTTATTTCTGCAATCGGTGCGGTTACTTATGACAAGAAATCCGATATTGCAGCAGCAAGAGCAGGCTATAACGCTCTTAGTGAAGACTTGCAATCATCAGTTTCTAATTATGATATTTTGATCGAATCCGAAGACGAAATTGAGCAAATTATTGCCGATATTACTGATGTTGAAGAAAAAATTGATGCAATTGGTGAAGTAACATTCAGCAAGGAAGGCATAATCATCGAAGCAAAAACTGCTTACGAAGCACTTCCCGAATCCTCAAAGCCGGGTGTAAGCAATATTGATAAGCTTACGGTAGCTGAGAAGGCAATTGCAGACTTCAAGGGAAAAATTAAGGCTGTTGAAGGCGTCATTTCAGAGATCGGTGATGTAACTGTTGACAAAGAATCTGAGATTAAAGCCGCAAGAACTGCCTATGATGCTCTTGATGAAGATTTGAAAGCCGAAGTATCAAATTATCAAACCCTTGTTACTGCTGAAGCTGAACTTGCACGGATTTTTGATGCCGTCGCTGATGTCGAATCAAAGATTAACGCTATCGGTACCGTTCTTCTGAGCAAAGAGGACAAAATAGATGATGCAAGAGAAGCTTATAACAACCTTCCTGACGAAGCAAAGAACTTGGTTTCAAACTATGAAACTCTTGAAAAAGCAGAAAAGATATTTAGTATTCTGGACTTCCTTTTCGGCTGGATCGTTAAAATATTTAAATTCATTAAATCTGTTTTTTAATTGACTGAATGGTCTGTGCGATAGCCGCTTATTTTGGCGGCTATCGCTATGCCTGTTTTTAAGGAGGAAAATAAATTGAAAAGAATTCGCAAATTAACAATTACGGTTTTACCGATTCTGATTGTTGTTACACTTGCAGTCGGTTCATTTTTCTTCTTTAACGGCAGGCAACAGCTTCAGCCCGATAACCCTTTGCTTTATGACGCAAATCCTTCTCATATGTTGCTTTCTTTCGGCGGTACACTTGAACTTTCGGATGATCCAAACGGTGATTCCGGAAAAGAAAATGATAACGAAAATGCAGAAGAACCAACAAAATCTGAAACGACAAAGCGGGAGAATGAAGAGCCTGAAACTGAAAAACCCGATCAAACCATCGCAGCAAATGAACCTGTAACACAGCCGGAAGAGCAGGTTAATGTTTCACAGCCAGATATTAATAATCATAGCTTGGATTCGCTTGAAGTGACTGAAGTTGATAAAACCGATGAAGAATCGAGTATCTTGCCTGATAAATCCGACATTGGAAGTGAAGATAATTCGGAGGATACAGTCAATAAAGAGGAAGAAATCACTCATGTTTCTGAAGGCGAGATTGAAGAAAATGTTCCCGGAGAAGTGCAAAAGCCGGTTGAAGATGAAATCGACAAGGTCTATTTCACAACCTCCATCAAAGATGGTGAAACAGTAAATAAAAGCGATTACAGCTTTGAAATTTATCATAACTATCCGGAACTCACGGTTAATTCGGTGAGAGTTTATGTTAATGATACAGAAGTTAATCAGTTCAAAGGAAATGTTCTTTTGAGTGAAGGCCGGAATATAATCCGTGTTTCGGTTGAATACAAAGATGAGAGCGGAAAGGTTATTTCGGTTTATTCGGATTATTCTGTTAATGCAAAGCTTGGAAGAATTGAAATCATAACTGATCTTAAAAACCATGAGACAGCAACCAATCTGCTTGATTTCACTGCTTCTGCGAAATATTACGGTGAAACCGTTTCGATAAATGTAACATTAAACAGCGAAATTGTTGAGCCTTCAGACGGAAAATACTCTGTTAAACTGAAAAACGGCGAAAATAGGATTTTTATTTCTGCTTCAAGCGAAGATATGACCGAAAGCAGAGAGTTTATAATCACATGTACCGCACTTGATACTCTGGACTTATATACGGATTTAGAGGACAAAACCGTCAACTCAGAAAGCCTTGAATTTACCGCATATATTCTAAATGGAACAAGCCGTGCAAAGCTGACTGTTACTCTTAACGGGAATCCCATAAAGGGCACAGGTGATGTATTTACCGCACCTTTAGAGGTCGGAACAAACCGAATTCGTCTTAAGGCTACCGACAAGTTGAACGGAGAAAGCATAACCGTTGACCGCACATTCACAATAAAAATGGTTCCGCTTGCCAATGAAGAAACTGCGCCCTATCTTCGCTATATCAATGTAACCGACGGAATGAGCGTTAAGGGCAATGAATTTAAGCTTGACCTTGAACCAGTTGATTATAAAGGAAATCGTATTTATTCCGAAGGAATTACAGTTAAGCTCAATGGCAATATTTACAAATATGAGTGGCAGTCGGAATATACAAGCTATAAGCTTTGGTTTGAAGGCGGCGAAAATGAGCTTGAAATCCGAATTTCAGATAAAGACGGACGGTACACTGATTATTCTTTCAAAGTTAACTGCGAGGTCTTTGCGGACGGAGCGCAAATCGGCACAATTACCATAAGCATAGACGCCAATGTTTTAGGCTTGGGTTATATAGTTTCACCTACCGAAATACCGATTTATCAGGGAGAAAACGGTGCTGAAGCAGTCACACGATTTCTCGAAGAAAACGGATTTACATATGATTATGACGGAACGCTTGATGTGGGTTTCTATCTCTCCCGCATATGCAAATCCGGAATAGGAATTGGTGTTAACATCCCTGAAAAGTTGGTTGAATATATAAACGCAGACGGAATTGAATGGAAATCTCAAAAATATGATGACAGCTTGGGAGAATTTGATTATACTCAAGGCTCAGGATGGATGTATTCGATAAATCAGTCTTTCCCGAATCATGGCCTTTCAGATGCTTTTTTCAAAGACGGCGATGTAGTGAGAATCAGATTTACATTAGCTTACGGCAAAGATATAAACGGATTCACGGCGGCGGGAGGCCAAAGCTCAGGAGAAGGAGGCAACTATGAAAAGACTTGGTAAAAAAATTGGCAGTTTTGTGCTTGTAATACTACTTGTTTTTTCATTTGTTTCGTTTGCCTTTGCTTCAGAAAACAAAGGGACAAACGAAGAATTAAAGACTGTTATTGAACAAGCTGTTGAGTGGAAAAAGAAGCAGGAGGGTGCAAATAACAAGAAGCTTTTTGCAACTGATTTTATTGCTGAAGCAGGAAAATCTTCTGCGGATTGGTATGCTATTGCCCTTGGAAGAATCGGCTGTGACGAGGATTACTTCTCTTATCTTGCCGTTTTGAAAAACAATGTGCAAAAGTGTTATCGGACTGAAGAAAAGCTTGATTCCCAAAAAGCAACTGAATGGCACAGAATTGCACTTGCTGCCTTATCTCTCGGTGGCGATCCGACTGATATGGGAACTGATGACGAAGGAAACACAATAGACTTAATAAAAGACGGCACATATGACAGAGGAAAAGTAAAATCGCTCGGATCACAGGGGATAAACGGTTATATTTGGGGGCTTATCACCCTTGATTCCATGCGTTATGAAGTACCGGACGGTGCTTTTGATACCCGTGAAAGCATGATTTCAGCAATTCTTTCAAGCAGTTGTTCTGACGGAGGATTTACTCTTGACGGAAATAATCCTGATGTTGATATCACCTCAATGGCATTGCAGGCATTGGCGCCTTACTATAACAGCGAAGAAATGTTCATCTATAATAATGCTGAGGGACAGAAAAAGAGTGAAACCGTTCGTGAAGCTGTTGACAGATCTGTTTTGTGGCTATCAGAGAAACAGAATTCCGAAGGTGGTTTTTCTGCATGGGGTCAAGAAAACTGCGAGAGTACAGCTCAGGTTATTATTGCCCTTTTATCCCTCGGAATAGATCCCGTGAACGACAGCAGGTTTATAAAAAATTCTGTCAGTGCTCTTGACGGGTTGCAAAAATACCGCAATGAAGACGGTGGATTTGCTCACAGCTTTGTTTCGGATTCAGATAATCCCACCGCCGTTGCAGGCGAATCAAATTCAATGGCAACAGAGCAGGCTTTGTGCGCTTTGAGCGCCCTATACAGATACAGGCATAACCTTCGTTCTCTATACGATTTCAGAGCAGAGCAAAGTGACGAGTTAAAACAGCAGATTAAAGAACTGAATGAAAAGCTGAAAATCGTTCCGGATGACGAAGATTCTGCAAGGGCATTAATTAATGAATATCTTAACGTTCCTGCAAGTGAACGCAGCTATGTTTATAATTATTTCAATTTGAGCAAAGCATTGAATGAATACGGAATCACTTATGAAGAATCAAAGCTTTCTGCTTATACAGGTGAAAACGCGCAGTGTTGCGGAACGATTACGGACATTTTCAGCCTGCAGAGCCTGTCGTCGGGCGTAAAATTCAATGAAAATGATTTGAACGAATATTTAAGCCTTCCGGAAACGCTTACGGGTGAGTATTATACAGTAATAATAAAACTCTATGAAAAGCTACAGAGCGCAGACAATTCATCCGAATATTCCGATTATTTTGCAGAGCTTCAAATAAAAAAAGATCAGGTTGAAGCGATTCAATCTGAAATCAAGGATATTAACACAGCTATTGCCGAGAACCTCTATCCGTTTGAAAATATCCGAATATCCGATAAATCACTTATTAATGAGCTTGTTGAAAAAACGGAAGCTCTCAGCGAATATGATCGTTTACAGATTTTGGGATATGAAGATTTAATTCGTGCGAAAGCGCAGGTTGACGGAATCGTACGAAGTATGGCTGTCGGTGTTCTTGTAATTGCTTTGATTGCAGCCTGCTTAATATTTTTCATTTTGCACATACGCAAAACGAAACAGAGGAAAAAACAGGATAATGCATGGAAAGAAAATGATGAATGGTAAGGTGTGAAACAATGAATCTAAAAACAGAAGAAATATTGAATGAAATAAAAAAAGTTATTATCGGCAAAGACGATGTATCGAAAAAAGTGCTTATGGCAATTCTTTCAGGAGGTCATGTGCTTTTGGAAGATGTTCCCGGTGTAGGGAAAACAACTCTTGCTCTTGCTTTCAGCAAGGTGTTGGGTATTTCATATAAACGAATTCAGTTCACATCTGACACAATGCCGTCTGATGTTACAGGGTTTTCAATTTATAATAAGGCAACGAATTCTTTTGAATATCAGGCAGGCCCAGTTATGACAAATCTGCTTTTGGCTGATGAAATAAACAGAACATCATCGAAAACACAGGCGGCTCTGCTTGAAGTAATGGAAGAAAAGAATGTAACGGTTGACGGTGAAACTCATGCTTTGCCTGAGCCATTCTTTGTTATTGCAACACAGAATCCTGTCGGATCGGCAGGAACGCAGATGCTTCCCGCTTCTCAGCTTGATAGATTTATGGTGCGCCTTGAAATGGGTTATCCGGATTTCAGAAGTCAGGTTAATATTCTAAAAGACCGACACACGGAAAATCCGCTTGATTCTCTAAAGTCTGTTGTTAATATCAACGCTCTTACGCAAATGCAAAAAGAGGTGGCTGCTGTTTTTATAGACAATGAGGTTTATGAATATGTAACAAGGCTTGCGGAAGCAACAAGAAACGATGAAATGATAGAACTCGGCTTAAGTCCCCGTGGCGCATTGGCAGTTTGCCGTTATGCGAAAGCAAATGCATTCCTTCAGGGTCGGGATTATGTTGTTCCGCAGGACGTTCATCAGATTTTTTCTTCGGTCTGTGCTCACAGAATGGTAATGAGCAGAAAGGCTCGCATGGCAGGATATAAAGCTGAAACAGAGATTGCAAAGATTCTTGACAGTGTTTCAATGCCTTCCATTGAAACAACAATGGTGAATATACGATGATAAGTTCTTGGATTGTTTGGCTGCTTTCAATTACTGTAGCTTTGGCTTCTTGCTTCGTTTGTGCTGATGCAGGAACTACCTTGTTGCTTTTTGCAGTTATTTTTATCCCAATAGTGGCGGCAATAATAAACAGAGTCATTCATCCAAAGGTTACCCTGAAACTAAACTTTTCAGGTCAATGCGAAAAGAAAGAAACCGTGAATGGGCTTATCCGGTTGCATAATGGCTCTGTTATGGATTATCGCCGTGTCTGTGTTCGCTTGAGATTAAAAAACACACTGACAACGGAAATGCTCGAAGAAACGGTGAGCACTTCGCTTTCGGCAAAAGATTATTCTGAGTTGGAGATTTCTTTTAAATCCCGTTACTGCGGAGTTGTTGAAATTTCCTGTAAGGAACTTCGTGCTTATGATTTCTTTGGGCTTACATTCCGCAGGCTTAAAGCAAATGAGTTCTGTGCAGTTACGGTTCTTCCTCTTTTGTTTCCTGTTGATGTTTCACTCGAAATGCAAGGCGGTGCAGAAAATGTTGAAAGCTATGCCGAAGATCGTGCAGGATCGGATTTGAGCGAGGTTTTTGAATTTGCCGATTACACTCTCGGTGACAGCGTGCATCAGATTCAATGGAAGCTCTCACAAAAGCATGATCAGATGATTGTCCGCAGAGGAAGCTATCCGCTTGAAAATTCAGCTTTATTGATAATGAGTCCGACTCAATCAAATCCTGCCCGTCTTTCTGCTGTGGCAGAAACAACCGTTTCTATCGCACAGTCACTTTGCGAAGCGGGAATAAGATATAAAATGTTAATTTGGGAGAAAGAACAGTTTTGCGGTTATGAGGTTGATTGCGAAGAAGATTTGGCAGCACTTCTGACGAAACTTCTTTCCGTTGAGCCTAACGGCAAAATGCCGGATGAAACGGATTTAAGAGAGATAAGGCATGTAATTTGTATAACCGATGATTTACACAGAGCCATGTCGTTTGCCGAGATAAACGCAGTTGTGCTTTTGGCAGACGGCGAATCGCAAGAAGGAATTATCTGTTTTTCGTCAAAAAATCCGTCAGAGGATTTGTTTGAAGTTAAGCTTTGAAAGGAGTTATCGTGATGAAACAGACAAGCGGCTTGAAGCTTGAAGTCAATGTAAAAAAAGCTGATGAAAGCTTGTCAGACAAGCTATGGCACGGCGCTGCTGTCGGTTTGCTTCTTTGCGGTTGGTTCCTTTTGTTTTCCGAAACAGCATGTTCATCAGAAGTTAAAACGACTATTGCTGTTTATGCTTTTGCTATGCCATTGCTTGCTTTCTTTTTTTCGGAATTTCCTAAAACCAAATTTTTACTGTACGTAATTCCCATGGTTTCGGCACTGTCGGTTTTGGTTATTTCACCTGCAGGAATTGCAAACGGAGCAATCGGATTTTACAACGCCCTGCTTAATATGATTGGAAAAGCTTCAGGCGAAATAATGCCTCTGCTTGAACAACTTAGACCGATAACCGACAGCAACACGGCTGCGTTATGTGTTTTTGCATTGTCGCTTATATTTTTGACCCTTGTATTAAGCGGAAAAAAGCACACGATGATTCTTCCTTTGATTGGTTCGGCAGTAATATTTCTTTTCTTCTGTTCAGTCGGTCTGATGAATAAAATTGGTATTGTTTTAACTGTTGCAGGTATATCAGATTTATGCTTGGCAAAGCAAACTTCCGCACATCAAAATCCAAAGAGCTTGATTTGCCGAGCTGTTGCTGCTTTTGGTTGTATTGCTGTTTTATTTGTGTCGGTAAGTTTTGGCGGCGATATGCCCTTTTGGAAAACAGCTGAAAAAACAGTTTCAAAAGCTGTTGAAACCTTGCGTTACGGTAACGGAAACATTCTTCCGGAAGGCGATTTTTCTAAAATTAAAAACTTTGAGCCATCAAACGAGGTGCAGCTTGAAATTGTAATGAGCAAACCCGAATCTTATTATCTGCGGGGATATGTGGGCGAGGTTTATAACGGAAACGGATGGGATTCTCTTGATACAGAAATATTATACTCTTGTTCCGATTTGTTTTATTGGCTTCATAAAACCGATTTTCACGGTCAGACACAGCTTGGTGACATTGCAAATCTGACGGAGAAGAATGATTCCGAAAACCGCATTATTATCCGAAATCTCAATGCTTCAACCAAATACATTTATTCACCCTACGAAGTGCTTGATATTCAGGACATATCCTATGATAGTTTAATCGGAGATAAGGCATTTAAATCTGAACAATTTTGGGGAGATGATTATTATATATTTACCGCAGCATCAAATCAGGTGAAACAATATACAACTATTGCAGCATCGCTTTATGAGAGTGAAAAGAATGGCAGTGAAACGGTTTCGGATTACTTGAACAGCGAAGCACATTATAACACTTTTGTTTACGAAAACTATCTGGAAATACCCGAAGAAACAAAAAATCTTCTCGAAACGCTGCTTGGAGAATATGAAACCGAATATACTCACTTAGACTACGGAGAAGCAAAGCAAAACATACTGTCGTTTCTGACATCAAATATGACATATTCCAATGAAGCAGGCACTGTTGAAGGCGATTTCCTCGATTGTTTTCTTCAGCAGACAAGAAGCGGTTACAGTGTCCATTTTGCAACGGCGGCGGCGATGATGTTCAGATATTACGGAATACCTTCACGGTATGTTGAAGGCTATATTATAACTCCCGATGATGTTGACGGAGTTTTGGCAGATTCCGCAATAGAAATAGAGGAAACTCACGCTCACGCTTGGGTTGAATTTTATCAAGACGGTGTTGGCTGGATTCCTTTTGAAACGACTCCCGGATACTTTGATGTTATGGAAAAAGCAGATGACCTAATGAGTGTAGGCTCACCTCCAAATGAAATTGAGCAACAAAGTAATCTTGATGAACCTGACAATAAAGAACAAAGTTATGGCACGAGAGAACTCAGGCGGCAGAGGTTAAAACATTTTACCGTGATGGTTGCAGCAACAGTAACAATATCATTTCTTTTAGTTTTCTTAATTGTAATTACGGTTATTGCCATGCTCAACCGTAAAAAACTAATAAAGCTAAAGAAAATGTTTACTTGCAAAGATCAACGTAAGGCTGTTATCAGTCTTTTTGATTACGGAGCAGGATTTGTTTGCGGCGATAAAAATTCTGCAAATGAAATCTATTTTTCGAAAAAAGATAAGCTTTTTGAAAATTCTTTTGTAATTTATGAAAAAGCACGGTTTAGTAAGCACGACATAACTGACGAAGAAAAAGAAACGGTTAAGGAATTTACCGACAAAACGGTTAAGAATTTTGAAAACTCCCGTTCCAAATGGCAACGCTTTCTTGATATTCACTTCCGATACCTGTATTAAAAAGGAGCGACAGAATGAAAAAAGATTTTTTAATTGCCTTTTCGGCATTTTTGCTGATTGCGGTATTGGTTATGGGAACGGAATTCCAATCAGTTGATGAATACTATCTTACTCATATTGACGATATAAAGCCTGATTCAAAAACAGTAACCGTTTCAGTTCGCTGTGATACTGTTTTTGAGAATTATGATAAGCTTGACAAAGCTTTGCAGAATTCGGATTATATTCCTGAAGATGGCGTGATTTTGCCGCAGACAACTTATGTCCTGCGTGAAGGTGATACGGTCTTTGATATTCTTTACCGTGCAGTTCGTTTTAATAAGATACAGTTTGAATATCAGGGAGCTCAGGATAACCCGTTCGGCAGTGCATATATTCAAGGAATAAACTATCTTTATGAGTTTTCGTGCGGAAGCACATCAGGCTGGCTTTATACGGTCAACGGTGAATTTCCTAAGTACGGCTGCTCAAAATATGAACTTAAAGACGGCGATTCAGTTGAATGGATTTACACCTGCAATTTGGGCGAGGATGTTGGTTACGGTATGAACAATGCCGGAGGTGACGAAGAATGAACTCATTCTCAAAGCTGCACCCTTCGGTGCTTATAGTCTATTTTGTCGCGGTGCTGTCAATCGGTATGTTTGTTGACAATCCGATTATTAAGCTTGCTTCTCTTGTAGGAGGTATCCTATTCAACTCATTATTTACCGGTGCGAAAGAGAAGAAAAGCGATTTTTTGTTTTATCTTCCGCTTTTATGCCTTCTGGCAATAACAAATCCGCTGTTTTCCCATAACGGAGCAACACCTCTTTTCTTTATGAACGGCAATTCCGTAACGGTAGAATCGATTGTTTACGGTTGGAACATAGCCGTTATGATTATTTCGGTTATGCTTTGGTTCAAAGCTTATTGCTTTGTTATGACAAGTGATAAATTTGTTTATCTTTTTGCCCGGATTATTCCGCACATGTCTCTTTTGTTGTCAATGTTACTCAGATATGTGCCTATGATGAAGCGGTTGGCAAAAAGGTTAAACAGAACTCAAAAGGCAATGGGATTATATACTTCCGAAAGCCGTTTTGATCGTCTACGCTCCGAAATCAGATTGTCATCCGTTCTTATCAGTTGGTCATTGGAAAACACCGTTGAAACAGGCAAGTCCATGAAGGCGAGAGGCTATGGATTAAAGAAACACACAAACTATTTCAATTTCAGATTTTTAAAATCAGATTTGGTTATGCTTTTGATTTGTTTTATATTTTGGGTTGTAACTCTTTCAGGAAAAGTATCAGGCAAGCTTGATTTTTTTTACTATCCCAAAATCGCAGAAATTCCAACAGAAATCTATTCAATAGTTTGTTATGCAACATATTCCTGCCTTTCGTTTTTGCCGTTTATTATTGAAGTAGTGGAGATGATTAGATGGAAGTATTACAGATCAAAAATTTAAGCTTTACATATCCAAAAGCTAATAAAAAAGCTCTTGATGCAATAGATGTTTCCGTCAAAAAAGGAGAGTTTATTCTTATCTGCGGTGCTTCGGGCTGCGGGAAAACAACCCTTCTGCGCTTAATAAAACGGGAAATTGCACCTTTCGGAGAAAAAACAGGAGAGATTCTTTATAATAATATTCCGCTCAACGAGCTTGACGACAGAAGTGCATCGTCAAAAATTGGCTTTGTTGGTCAGAATCCGGACGAGCAGATAGTTACTGATAAGGTATGGCATGAACTTGCCTTCGGACTTGAAAATTTAGGCGTTGAGCAAAGTAAAATTCGCCGAAGAGTTGGCGAAATGGCAAGCTTTTTTGGTATTCACAAATGGTATCACAGCAAAACCGATGAATTGTCTGGCGGTCAGAAGCAGTTGCTTAATCTTGCTTCGGTAATGGTTATGCAACCTGAAATTCTTCTGCTTGATGAGCCTACAAGTCAGCTTGATCCGATTGCAGCCGCCGATTTTATAGCAACTCTGCGAAAACTAAATCAGGAATTCGGGCTTACCATTATTCTTGTTGAGCACCGTCTTGAAGATGTTTTTCCCATTGTTGACCGTGTTATGACAATGGAGAACGGAAATGTGATTTTCTTTGACGAGCCGAGAGAAATATGCAAAAAAATGAAAGGGCATCCTCTTGAAGCAGGGCTGCCCAGCGCAGTGCGAATATTCAACAGCCTTGATGTCGATGCAGAGTGTCCTCTTACTGTCAGAGAGGGGAGAGAATTTCTTGAAGAGCATTTTTCTTATAAATCGGGTGTAAAATCAAAAGAAAAAGAAATTGTTTCAAGAAAAACAATTCTTGAAGCAAAAGGCATATGGTTCCGCTACGAAAAAAATTTGCCTGATGTAATCACAGAGGTTGATTTATCAGTCGGCAAAGGAGAAATATTCAGTATTTTAGGTGGCAACGGTAGCGGAAAAACTACAACGTTGAATATTCTTGCGGGTCTTGATAAGCCGTATAAAGGTAAGGTAAAGCTGAACGGCAGAAAAATCAGCGAATATAAAAACGGAAGCCTTTATCGCCGAAATCTTGCATTGCTTCCGCAAAATCCGAAAACTGTTTTTCTCAAAGATCGTATTGACAAAGATTTCTGCGAAATACTGAAAGTGATGGGGGTTCCGAATTCTGAACACAAGAAAAAAATAAATGTTATGGCGAAGCGTTTCGGAATAGAGCACCTTCTTGATAAGCACCCCTATGATCTTAGCGGCGGCGAACAGCAGAAATGTGCTTTATGTAAGCTTTTGCTTACAGATCCACAGATTCTTTTGCTGGACGAGCCCATTAAAGGTTTTGATGCCTGCTCAAAGATAAATTTTTCCGAGCTGTTGTATGATTTGAGAAACGATGGAAAAACGATTCTTATTGTAACCCACGATGTTGAGTTCGCTGCCTCTGTATCTGACCGTTGTGCACTGTTTTTTGACGGAAAAATCATTTCTGAGGGAACACCGAATGACTTTTTCTCAGACAACAATTTCTATACAACCGCTGCAAGCCGAATATCCCGTGATTTATTTTCGGGAGCTGTCTTATGTGAAGATGTGGTGGAATATTGCAAAGGCGAATTGACATAAAAACGGCTGTAGGTATAAGATAATATATTTCGCATACCGGCGTTTCTTTACAGACAATCAAGGTTTTAATGAAAAAAGATGATTTTGACTTTTTTGCTCTTTCATCGCGGAATAGTATTTCGGCACTTATTAATTCATTCAGTGAATCAAGTAGCGAAGTGCTGGAATTAACGGATATGTTAATTACATTCGGAATGCTTTCTTTTCATCTTCGTAAGAGAAAGCTCATCAAGGTTGTTTTAACGCATATTGAAGCTGGTCATGTAGTTCCATATTACTTTCGGCTGTTTTTTCTATGTCATCATTGTCCAAAGCTTTCAATTAACCTGACCGCAGAATATCCGGATAATGATCTATGTCATGATTGTTTTTTGATTTTTCACCCAGTGAGCAATAATCCGTTGTTCCGGTAAAACATCAAATTCATCACCATAATCATTAATCTCTATATATTTTCTTAAATATTGCGATAATACGGAATACTTTTTTCTTCGTATAACAGAGATATGTCGGCTTTGCGTCAGCATAAATCTTTTGCAGAGCTATTCTGCTTTATAATATGGATAATGGCGATTCAGAAGAATATGGCGGGTCGTAAAATAGGCAAAACCATCTGACGTTGTTTACATATAACGGTATCAACTGCAGAAATATGCTTTTAAATGCTGACGACTGTATTACCGATTGGATTATATATAATCTGCAGAACTATGAAGAAGAATTTTTTCTCGGTGATGAGTCAGAGACACTTAATAACGCAAATTGGCAGATGTTGAAAAATAAACTCAAGGCGGCAGATAATACAATCTTTCTGTAGGCACTAAAGGTTAGTTGTTAATTAAATCATTGTTTGCAATTTCTGAGGCACTGCAACGAATGTTATTCATCCGAGCGCCTCACTCCGGATGATTATATACAAAAAGTGTTTCAATAGCATTTTTGCTGTATTAAGGAATCTATCCATAATACGGTTTTAGCCTTAAGCCGATAAAGCCCTCACCTTTTGTGGTGATATTATCCACAGAGGCGAGGGTTATAATTATTATGAATTGATATCTTTTATCGTTTGTTTTGAATGAAAACAGAAATAGTTGAGTTGATTGTTATCTCATATTAGAAAAAAGTGAGTAATCAGTGCTGTTTCTCAAATATTTTTCCATTTTAACGCTTAACAGCGATTTGACATAACTTTTCGGATCGTTATAGATAAGACAATCAAGTTCCGCTACCTCATACACATTTCGGGCGAATTCATTCTCAACCGAATCGCAGTCGAGTGATACCATAGAGCCGTCAATCAGTTTAGCCTCAATACAAGCGGTGTCAATATTAAATTCGCAAGATTTGATGTAATTCATCAGGATACCAAAAAATGATTATTTCTGAAAGCATCGTAAGCGTGAGGTTGTTCCTTTGTCCTTAAATATGCGCCAGTTCCTTTGCCAAAGGAGCCCATACAATAGGTTGCTGTATAGTTGGCCTCCTTTGAAAAGGAGGTGGATTTTGCGAAGCAAAAGACGGAGGATTGATAAGCTGACGGGTAAATTAAGGTGTACATAAACGCACAAATTCGCAGAAATCCGTAGGGTTCGGCGTCCCCGACGAACCGATTCGCCGCAGGCGAATAATTTGTTAAATTTTTCATAAAACCAAAACGGCGGGAGCAAGCCCCCGCCCTACCGTGTATCCTGCAAAATGCAAAACAGCCGTAGGGACAGCCCTTGCGGCTGTCCGTAAAAACATATTAAATCCCACGGAACGCCGAGGATGAAAATCCATACAAATTGGAAGCCGTCAGTTTCATTTTTATTCCGGCATTTGCCATGAATAGCTGTTTTCTCTGTAATTAAAGTTCTCTGCTAAGGTCAGATTACGAATGTCATCTTCGCATGCAATATTCAGCACTACGGTATACTCTGCAAATTCCGACAGCTTGGCTTTATCAAATACGGCTGTGCAAATTCCGTTGTCATATTGTGCAGTAACCGTTTCGTCCGAAAAACCGATGTCATGGCTGTGCATGGTAACGGTATAGACCATATCATCGTTACCGACACTCGGAACAAAATAACAAACCAGTTCTTTGCCGTTGCCGTTAAAATGAACATTTGATATTTCTGTTTTCTCAAGCAGTAAGTTTTTCTCGGGTTCTTCAAGATGACTGTTATTTGAAAAAGCTTTCCCGATAAGAAAACCAACGAGAAGAATCAAGACTAAGCATAAAATTTTCCAAATATTTGCCGAACGACGGTTTCTGATAGCAAGCTGTTCATTAATTCTTGCCAATTGGTCAGTTATTCCGTTTTGATTCTCCTCTGCATTCGGCTGACTTCCCAAAAGTTCCTGAACCGGTATCTCAAATTCTTCAGCAATGCGTTGAAGTGTTTGAGCATCGGGAACAGAAAGACCTTTCTCCCATTTCGATACCGTTTGACGCACCACATTTAAACGAATGGCAAATGCTTCTTGGGTAAGACCGCTTTGTTTCCTGAGTTTCTTTAAGTTTTCATTCAGCATAGTTTTTCACACCTTTCAGGATTCATCTTATCGCCCGGATTCATAATTTTCAAGCAACCAAAGTTAACAAAGCGCAACGAATAATCACAATTCAAGTTTTATGTGCAAATCATATCATATAATAAGCGGAAAAATCAATGCGGAGAAAATGAATATCATTACAAAAAAGCAATAAAGCCTATGAGAAGTGCTTTTCGCCTTACCATCTGATTATCATTTGCAATCTTTAAAAAGACCGGAAAAATCGCCTAAAAAATGACTTGCATTTGACTTGCATTTTTTGAAGAACAGCAAAAAACAAGTATCGATAACAAAAATTTAAAGGCTGAAAATATAAAAGAAAAAAGCTTAGTAGCCGCATTTTTTCTTTCTTAACTTTTATTTTTTATCCGGAAAAGTCGCAGGAAAAGAGAAGAGAGAAGAAGAAAAAGCGAAAAGTGAAGAGAACCAAAAAGAAAAGCCACACTTTCGTGCGACTTTTCTTTTTGGAGCTACTGGTCGGACTCGAACCGACGGCCTGCGCATTACGAATGCGCTGCTCTACCAACTGAGCCACAGTAGCATTTTAAATTGTCAGGCATAAGAGCCGACACCTATTATATATTATTAGCAAGAGATTTTCAAGTATTTTTTTATTATTTTTTGTTTTTTCTGCAATATTTTTCCAAAGTAACAATTTGGAAACAAAAGCTTTACAAATTAGTTAACAATTATTCTCAATCCGCACTTGATTTTGAAGCCAAAATGATATATTCTATTAAATGTAATCCGTCGCCTGTTCCGACAGACCGTCTTTTTCCGTTGAAACGGCGTTCTGCTTTGGCTTGCGGCGGTTCCGCAAGAACATATTGGAGGAGAACACATGAAAAGAAATATTATCGCAATTCTTCTTGTCTTTGCGCTGCTTGTCAGCTTTGCGGCTTGCCGAAAGCTTGAAACGGAGTATACCGTTGAGACAAGGCCTTATGTTGTTGACAGCAACGGAGTAACCCAGGATGTTCAAAGCATTGTCAATTCCGACGGAGAAACGGAATATTTTTATTATGACAATTCGGGCAACAGAATAACGGTTGATTCAAAGGATGTTGAGATTGAAACCAAAAAGGTTGCCGTTACTGCGCCGACCACCCTCAGCCCCGAGGCTCAGTCATTATTTGATGTTTTCAATGACCCCGAAAAATTTGAAGAATTGATTGAAGAGGATGCTACCGAGCCGAAGCTTGAAATGGCTGACGACATCATTCCCGACGACCAATTCAACAAGATCGATACCGACCTCGGCAGCGACGGCAAGCCCGTCAGAGACAAGGCAAGAGAGCAATACATGGAAATCGTTGAGGGCGAAACCTTCACGATGGATATGGTTATGAAGACCAAAACAAACGGCGAAGAAATGTCAATTCCCATTGTTGCGGTTCGTGACGGAGATAATCTTTTCCTTGAAACCGCAATGCCGGTCGAAGGAAGCAAGGGCGCAATGAAGCTTCAGTTCCTTATTCTCAACAAAAAAGCGTATGCAATCATTCCGCAGATGAGAGCCTACATGGAGGTTCCCAAGGAGACCATTGATGAAATGGCGTTCGGAGATTTGATAAATAATGAAGAAACTCAGAATAATTCGGAATATGTTGAGAGCGGCGAAGTTAAGGTAAACGGCAAGACCTATATCTGCGATGTCTATAAGGAGCAGGATGCAACTGTCAAGTATTATTTCCTCAACGGCGAGCTCAAGAGAATTGAGACCATCAGCGGAGAAGATACTGCAATCATGGAAATCAACAGCCTGTCAGATAAAGCGGATAAGTCAAAGCTTGTTTTGCCCAAGGGATATCTTGACCTTGCAACCGTTACGGAATTCAACCTTTCAAATGTTTACGGACAGTAATGTATACAGACAGCATGAAAAATAAATGCGCTTTAATAACGGGAGCATCCGGCGGCATAGGCAGCGAAATTGCGCTGAGGCTCGCAAAAGACGGTTTCAGCATTGCCGCCTGCTATTTCTCGGATGATGACGGAATAAGCAGACTTTCCGAAAAGCTTTCGGAGGTCGGAGCGGAGTATAAAATCTATAAAGCCGATGTTTCCGATTTTCAAAAAATGAAAGAAGTGTTTACAGACGCCGCCGAGTGCTTCGGGGGCGTTTCTGTGCTTGTCAATAATGCCGGCATGGCGCAGCAGAAGCTTTTTACCGATATTTCTCAGGAGGAATTTGACAGAATAACCGCAGTCAATTTCAAGGGTGTTTTTAACTGCTGTCAATGCGCCGTTCCGTTTATGGTGAATCAAAAAAGAGGGAAGATAATCAATATTTCTTCAATGTGGGGCGTTTACGGCGCTTCATGCGAAACGGTTTATTCGGCAACCAAGGCGGCGGTTATCGGCTTGACAAAAGCGCTGGCAAGAGAGCTTGCGCCGAGCAATATTCAGGTTAACTGCGTTGCGCCCGGAGCAATAGACACAAAGATGAACAATAATCTGACCGAGAGCGAAAAGGCGGATTTTGCCGCCGAAATCCCGATGGGCAGGTTCGGAACGCCCCGTGAAATAGCGGAAGTTGTCTCTTTTCTTGCAGGGAGCGGCTCCGATTATGTCACGGCGCAGGTTATTACCGCTGACGGCGGGCTGACCTGAGCCATTCCGTTTTGCGTTGGCATAGTCATTTTGCCGAAAAACAGCTTTTCTTTTTAGTTATAGTTTACAATTGATTTAATTGCGGCGATATGATAAAATGTAATATATGATATTTTGTTTGGAGGAAAGAATATGGCAACTTGTCCCAAGTGCGGCAGAAAACTGACTTTGCTTGATTGGCGCCCGAATTGCCCGGGATGCGGAGTCAATCTTATGTATTACGGAATGGAAGAAAGGCTGCTTAAAGAAGCGGATGCCGCCGAGGCAGAGCATGCAAGGCTTCAGAAGAGAATTGACAGGCTCAAAGCTTCATTTATCGGCTCAAAGCTGACGATAATCCGTATCGTTCTTTCGATTCTTCCGATTGCTGCGCTTATGCTCCCGCTTTGCTCGGTTACATACAGCGGCCCGTTTATCGAAGAAACAACCAAAGCGATTAACGCCATCGGGCTTTACAATCTGGTTTCATCCCTCGATTTCGACGCTCTGTTTACCATGATTGGTTCAAACATTCTCGGCCCGAGCTTCATCGGCTATTTCGGAGCTATCGTCTGCATTCTTCTTTCGGCAGTTTTTGTTATTGTCAGCCTTATTATGCTTATGCTGGCTTGCTCGCCGAAGGGTAATCCGAGAAACATAACTCTCAATTCAATTGCAATCGTTCTTTCGGTTGCCTCCGTTGTTTTCTTCAGCAAGTTCATCAGCGGCATTTCCGCTGTTTTCCCCGAGTTCATCAAAGGCTCGATTGGCTACGGAGCATATGTTTATATCGGCACGCTTGCTTTGCTGCTCGGCATCAACTGCATTATTGCCGTCAAGGGCGTTAATGTTAAATATAAGCAGTGCTATGTCGGCGGACTTCCCTATGAGGAATACATGGATCTCGTTGAGAAAAAGACCGACATAGAAGAAATCCACGCAAAGATGGCTGTTGCGCTTGAAGCAAAGGCAGCCGAAGAAGACAAGAAAAAGGCCGAAGAAAAAGCCGAAAAGGAAAAAGCCGAGAAAGAAAAGGCTGAAAAAGAAGAAGCAACAAAATAATTTCAACAGAAAGTTTAAGCCTGAGAAGATTCGAGTTCTTCTCAGGCTTTTGTGTTTATTTGAAAGTTTTATTCTTTTTCTTTTCGCAAGCAACGGGACGCTTTCGCTCGGAATTTGCATGGTGAGCACGGCAGGCATCGCAGTTTCCGTGTCTTTCGCATTTTTTCTTTTTGCAAGGGCAATTTTCATTAACTGCCATGACTGCTTCAACTCCTTTTCCGCTGTTTAGTTCTTCAAGCTCTGCATCGGGGCAGGAATTCTGCCGCCTCTTGCAATGAATTTGGCGGGAGAATATGTTGAAAGGGGCATAACGGGGCCGCTGCCGAGAAGTCCGCCGAAGCTGAGTTCATCTCCGACCTTTTTGCCGATTGCGGGGATAACTCTGACTGCGGTTGTCTTTGAATTGACCATTCCGATTGCGGCTTCATCGGCGATAATTGCCGAAATAACCTCGGGCGGTGTGTCGCCGGGAATATTTATCATGTCAAGTCCGACGGAGCAGACCGCCGTCATCGCTTCAAGCTTGGTTATGCTCAGCGCACCGCTTCTTGCGGCGTCAATCATTCCTGCATCCTCGGTGACGGGGATAAATGCGCCCGAAAGACCGCCGACATGTGAAGAAGCCATAACTCCGCCCTTTTTAACCGCATCGTTGAGCAGGGCAAGAGCCGCCGTCGTTCCGTGACAGCCGCAGGCTTCAAGACCCATTTCCTCAAGAATGTGAGCAACGGAATCGCCTATTGCGGGGGTGGGAGCAAGGGAGAGGTCAACGATTCCGAACGGAACGCCGAGCCTGCGTGAAGCTTCGTTCGCAACGAGCTGACCCATTCTGGTTATTTTAAATGCGGTTTTCTTGATTAAATCCGCAACCGCCGTCAGGTCGCAGTCGCCCGCCTTGGCAAGAGCGGCTCTGACAACGCCGGGACCCGAAACACCGACATTGATAACGCAATCGGGTTCGCCTGCACCGTGAAATGCGCCCGCCATAAACGGGTTATCCTCGGGTGCGTTGCAGAAAACAACGAGCTTTGCGGGGCCTATGCAGTCTCTGTCTGCTGTCAGCTCTGCGCTGCGTTTAACAACCTTGCCCATCATTGCAACGGCGTCCATGTTGATGCCGGTTTTTGTTGAACCTATGTTGACCGAGGAACAGATGTGATCGGTCACGCTCAGAGCCTCGGGAATCGCTTCGATAAGCTCTTTGTCGCCGGGGCCGAAGCCCTTCTGAACAAGAGCCGAGAAGCCGCCGAGGAAGTTAACGCCGCATTCAACAGCCGCCCTTTCAAGCGTTTTTGCAAGCTTAACGGCATCTCTGTTTTCACACGCCGCAAGAATCATGGCGGCAGGGGTGACGGAAATTCGCTTGTTTATAATGGGAATTCCGAGCTCCTTTTCAATCTGCTCTCCCGTGGAGACAAGATCCTTTGCATATCGGGTGATTTTGTCATAGACCCTCTCGCACATTCTGTCAACATCGCTGTGGCAGCAGTCAAGAAGCGAAATGCCCATGGTTATAGTTCTGACATCCAGGTGTTCATCCTGAATCATCGTTATCGTTTCAAGAATATCTCTTGCGTTAAGCATGGCAGGTCACCTCGTTATATTGTATGCATGGCGTTGAAAATGTCCTCATGCATTGCATGAATCGAAAGACCCATATCGCTGCCGATTTTGCCGAGAGTGTCGGAAAATTCGGTAAAGGGAATATCCGATTTTGAGATGTCAACCATCATTATCATCGCAAACATATCCTGAAGAATGGACTGCGTAACTTCAAGAACATTGATGTTGTGGTTTGAGCATTCCGTTGAGACCTTTGCGAGAATGCCGACCATATCCTTGCCGATAACGGTTATAACTGCCCGCATAATTATACCTCCGATAAAAATTATTCATACAAATTATATTCAAAAAATTTAAGCTTTTCGGGGATTGCGCCCTGAAAGAGAGTGTCTGCGCTCCCTGCATAGCGGAAGCCCAATCCCTCATACATTGCCGAGGCGGGGTCGTTGCCGTAATATGTGTCAAGTCTTATGACTTTACATCCGCTTTCTTTTGCGAGCCTGCGCAGATAACGGATCATTCGTCTGCCCGTTCCTCTGCCCGCAGAACGGGGAGAAACGCAGAGAGTGTGAACAACCATGACTTCGGACGGCTCGGCGGCAAACTGCCAATCGATTTCGCCGTAAACATCAAGCTGTTCCCGATTGAAAATTGCCGATGCGATTATTCTGCCGCTTTCTTCGAGCACATAGAGACTGCCGTTCTTTGCCGCAGAGGCGGCAACCTCTTTGGTGGGGTAAACGCCCCTGTGCCAATTAGTTGTATTCTTTCCGCTTTCCTGCAAATCGAAAAGCTCGTTATATATGAGATTTACCGCTTCAACATCGCCGATATCGGCTTTTCTGATTTTGTAGCCTTCAATGCCCAAGACCTGAGAAATGTCGCTGATAACAAAGTCGGCGTCGGTTTTCGGGTTTTTCTTTTTTGAGAAAAGACAGCCGAAAGTGCCGGCGTTAACGCCCGAAAGAACATCGATTTCTCTGTCGCCTATCATCAGCGTTTCGTTTTTATCAAGCCCGTAGGTTTCGCAAATCCAATTAACTGCATCGGGCGACGGCTTTCCGGGAAAATTCATTGATGAATCAACATATGCGGTGAAATATTTATCAAGCCCGTGAGCTTTTATATAATGCTGAGAGGATTCGTGCCCTCTGTGAGTATATAAAAAGTTCTTTTTTCCGCTTTTAACGATTTCTTCAAGGGTTCTGACCGTGTTTTCAAACGGCAGAGCAATCGGGCGCAGGGAATAGGTATGCTCATATTTCTGAAAGACCGCTTTTTCTTCATCGCTCACGCCGTAAACCTCGTAAGCGGTTGCAAACGAAACCTCAAGCAGGGCTTTCGCCTCGTCATAATCGGCGGTTTTGCCGAATTCCTCAAGAGTTTTGAGAAAAGCCGAGGTGATATGAGGATAGCTGTCAAAGAGCATTCCGTCAAAATCCCAGATGTAGTTTTTGATTTCAAACATTAATCAGTCCTCATATCCGTTGGGGTTTTGGGACTGCCAGCGCCATGAATCTTCGCACATTTCGTCAACATCTCTTTCGGCAACCCAGCCGAGCTCTTCCTTTGCCTTTGAAGGGTCGGAATAGCAAACGGCAACATCTCCGGGGCGGCGGGGAGCGATTTCATATTTGATTTTCTTGCCGCATGCCTTTTCAAATGCCTTTACAAGGTCAAGAACGCTGTAGCCCTTGCCGGTGCCGAGATTGTAGGTGTAGCATCCCGTTTCGCCGAGAACCTTTTCAACAGCTTTGATATGACCGAGCGCAAGGTCAACAACATGAATGTAGTCTCTGACGCCCGTGCCGTCGGGGGTGGGGTAGTCGTTGCCGCAGACATTCAGGTGGTCGAGCTTGCCGATTGCAACCTGAGTGATATAGGGAACAAGGTTTGAGGGGATTCCGTTAGGGTCCTCGCCGATTTTGCCGCTCTTGTGAGCGCCGATGGGGTTGAAATAGCGAAGCAGGCAGACACTCCATTCCTTGTCCGCTTCGTAAGTGTCCTTTAATATTCTTTCAATATAAAGCTTTGTTGTGCCGTAGGGATTGGTTGTCTTTCCCTCAGGCATATCTTCTCTGAGAGGGGAGGGATTTTCGCTGCCGTAAACGGTGGCAGAGGAGCTGAAAACGATTTTCTTGCAGCCTGCGTCACGCATTGCCCGGCAGAGAGTGACGGTTCCGCCGATGTTGTTGTCATAATATTCAAGCGGTTCCTTGCAGCTTTGGGGAACGGATTTAAGACCTGCAAAGTGAATAACTGCGTCTATTTTGTTTTCTGAGAATATTTTATCGAGTCCTTTGCGGTCTCTGATGTCACATTCGCAGAATTTCACATCTTTTCCCGTAATTTCTTTTATTCGTTTTACACTTTCACTCTTGCTGTTGCAGAGATTATCAAGTATAATAGTATCGTAACCTGCATTAAGAAGCTCAACGCAGGTGTGGGAGCCGATGAATCCGGCGCCTCCGGTTACAAGAATTGACATAGGAATCCCTCCACAAATTTTCATTGTCGCTTTTCATGTTGCAAACATGCTTATTTTAAATTATAAAATAAAGCGTATTAAAAATCAAGAGACGGATAACCAATAATTACGGCAAAAGGATGTGTTTTTTTGTTAAGCTATGATAATTTAAGAAAAGACAGCGAAATAGTCAGCTATGTTGAAGCCGCAAACAATGTTCTCGGCGCTCTGAAATATACGGAGCACGGAATGGCTCACGCCGTTAAGACGGGCACGGATGCGAGCAGGATTCTTGAAGCCCTCGGCTACGGCGAAAGAGATTGCGAGCTTGCCAAAATTGCGGGGCTTCTGCACGATATAGGCAACACGGTCAACCGCTGTGACCACGCCCAGAGCGGCGCATTCATGGCGTTTGAACTGCTCAGAGCGAGAAGTTTCCCTGTTTCGGAGGTTATTGCGGTCACAACGGCGATAGGTCATCACGATGAAAAAACCGCCGCCCCCGTAACTCCGCTTGCCGCCGCTCTGATTCTTGCCGATAAGAGCGATGTCCGCACCTCGAGAGTCCGCAACAAAAACACGGTCTATACGGACATTCACGACAGAGTAAACTATGCCGTATTCAGCTCGGGAATCGAAGTTGACGCAGATAAAAAGCTTATCGTTCTGACTCTTAAAATCGACACTCTCGTCTGCCCCGTCATGGAATACTTTGAAATTTTCCTTGAAAGAATGGTGCTCTGCAAAAAATCTGCGGCTTTTCTCGGCTGTGATTTTGAGCTTATTATTAATGATACGAGGCTGCTGTGATGTATAATTTAACCGATATCGGAACAATCAAAGATATTCTTTCACGCCACGGATTTTATTTTTCAAAGGCGCTCGGTCAGAATTTTATCGTTAATCCCTCTGTCTGCCCCCGAATGGCGCAGGAGAGCGGAATTGACGGCGAGAGCGGCGTTATCGAAATCGGCGCAGGCATCGGCGTTCTGACCGCCGAGCTTGCCAAACGGGCAAAAAAGGTTGTCTGCATTGAGCTTGATACAAAGCTTTTGCCCATTCTTGACGAAACGCTTGCGGATTTTGACAATGTTGAGATTATCAATCAGGATGTGCTCAAAACCGACCTTGCGGCGCTGATTGAAGAAAAATTCGGCGGTATGCCCGTCTATGTCTGCGCAAATCTGCCTTATTATATAACTTCACCCGTCATTATGACCCTGCTTGAAAGCAGACTGCCGATTGAGGCGGTGACGGTTATGGTTCAGCGTGAGGCGGCGCAGAGACTTTGCGCCCCTGTCGGCAGCAGAAATGCGGGAGCGGTGACGGTTGCGGTGAATTATTATTCCGAAGCGGAAAAGCTTTTTGACGTTTCCGCAGGCTCGTTCATGCCTGCTCCCAAGGTTGACAGCTGCGTTATCAGAATGAACATCCGCAAAGAACCCGAAATAAAAATCAGCGACGAAGCGATGTTTTTCAAAATGGTTCGGGCGGCGTTCGGTCAAAGGCGAAAAACCGCTTCAAATTCGATAAGCTCAGGGCTGGGTATTCCCAAGGAGACCGTTATCAGCGCAATCGAGGAGTGCGGCTTCCCGCCCTCGGTCAGAACGGAGAGCCTGAAAATGGACGAACTTGCGCTTTTGAGCGAAAAAATTTGCATTTTGTTAAAAAACAGATAAAAATATTCTTGACAAAGAATTAACTTTGTGATAAGGTCAAGTAGTAAATAAAAAAGCATGATAGAGGTGCGAAAGTCAAGAGTAGCTCTCTCCCTGCGGGAAACGGGTGAGCGTGAAAGGGGCTTTTGCCGAAGTGGGTTCCCGCCTGCCCGGGGCGGAGCTTGCTGGGTCGCCGCATAATATGCTGCGGACTGTCACGGTTGTGGAGCGCTATCTTTCAAAATCATTGATTTTTAAAGCTTCGATTTGCAGCTGTGGCGCATATCGGAGCTTTAATAATTAATGGAGGTATTTTAATGACCAAAAAGAGAAGATTTGCCGCAATAATTATGGCAATTGCCGTTATCGGCGCAATGCTTTGCGGCATGGCTTTTGCGGCAGAGGAAGAAAATGTGCTTCTTGCAGCTCCCGCTTCTGAAAGCGTATTTTCCGTTGATGTTGACGGAGAGGTTACCGATTATGACCTTTCCGACGGCGACTCGGCTCACGCCTATGTTGACGACTATGCAAACAACCTCACCAACGACCCGGGCTTTGAATCCCATGTGGCTCAGGCAATTACAAAGGTTCGTGAGAGCATAAGTTCATATGCAACGATTCTTTCACTCCTTCCCCCCGTAATCGCAATCGTTCTTGCGCTTATTACCAAAGAGGTTTATTCCTCGCTCATTATCGGTATTGTTGTCGGCGGATTCATTTATGCCGGCGGAAACTTTGAAACGGCAATCAATCATGTTCTGTTTGACGGCTTTGTTTCAAGCCTTGCCGACAGCTACAATATGGGTATTATCGTATTCCTTGTTCTGCTCGGAATGCTTGTATCATTGATGAACAAGTCGGGCGGCTCTGCGGCGTTCGGACGCTGGGCATCAAAGCATATCAAAACAAGAGTCGGCGCACAGCTTGCAACCGTTTTGCTCGGCTGCCTTATCTTTGTTGACGACTACTTTAACTGCCTGACCGTCGGCTCGGTTATGAGACCCGTTTGCGACGAAAAGAAGGTTTCAAGAGCAAAGCTTGCTTATCTTATTGACGCAACGGCTGCTCCCGTCTGCATTATCGCTCCCATTTCTTCATGGGCGGCGGCAGTTGCAGGCTTCGCAAGAGGCGCAGGCGCAGAAAACGGAATCAGCCTTTTCGTTCAGGCTATTCCTTATAACTTCTATGCACTTTTCACCATCGTAATGATGGTTGCCCTGACTCTTATGAAATTTGACTACGGCCCGATGAGACTTCACGAAAAGAATGCGGTTGAAAAGGGCGACCTGTTCACTTCAGATGCTGAGAGCTTTGCAGGCTCGGTTGACAGCGAAAAGGCAAATCCCAAGGGCAAGGTTATCGACCTCGTTCTTCCCGTTATCGTTCTTATTATCGCCTGCGTTATCGGCATGATTTATTCGGGCGGCTTCTTTGACGGCGAAGGCTTTATTTCGGCGTTCTCAAATTCCGACGCTTCCGTCGGCCTTGTAATCGGCTCAGCTGTTGCAATCGTATTTGCAGTTGTATATCTTCTTATCAGAAGAGTTATCAGCTTCAAAGATGCCATGGCTTCTCTCCCCGAGGGCTTCAAGGCAATGGTTCCCGCAATCCTTATTCTTACCTGCGCATGGACTCTTAAAGCCATGACCGACAGCCTCGGCGCAAGAATCTATATTTCTCAGCTTGTTGAAGGCAGCGCAGGCGCATTCCAGGCTCTTCTTCCCGCAATCATCTTTGTTATTGCGGTCGGCCTTTCGTTCGCAACTGGAACATCATGGGGCACTTTCGGAATCCTCATTCCCATTGTTCTCAGCGTATTTGAAGCTTCAAATCCCCTCACGATTGTTGCTATTTCGGCATGTATGGCGGGTGCGGTCTGCGGCGACCATTGCTCACCTATTTCGGACACAACGATCATGGCATCGGCAGGCAGCCAGAGCAACCACATAAACCATGTTTCAACTCAGCTCCCCTATGCCCTTACCGTTGCGGCGGTATCGTTTGTAACCTATATCATTGCAGGCTTTGTTAAAAATGCGTTCATCGTTCTGCCCATCGGTATTGTTATGATGATTCTGACGCTTTTCGTTATCAAAGCCGTAACAAAGAAGAAAGCATGATTTTTCTGCTGGGGTAAAATCAGAATAAAAGATTACAGGTCAGCCCGTTTCGGACTGACCTGTTTTTTAATGAAGAACGAAAATGTAATAGAGAAGAGGTTTGGATAGGCTCCGACTATGACCGATTTTTGAAATGAAGAATGAAGTGTGCCTTCGGCACATGAAGTTTTTGCTTTCGCAAAAATGAAGTTTGCTTCGCAAATTAAGGATAGGCTCCGCCTATGACCGATTAAAATTGCTCCGCAAAAGCTGTTTTTTGAGTGAAAAGTGAAGAAGTAAAAGGTAATAGGTTCAAGGTAGGGCGGGGGCTTGCTCCCGCCGTTTGTTTGAAACGCTGAAT
>JBJEQD010000083.1:0-7782 GCA_051881575.1 Acutalibacteraceae bacterium
ACGACAGCATCGAGGCATTCCTCTATGATGACCTCTATCATGAGTTCACCATCGGCGAGCCGGGCTCCGCTGTAACCAAATACACTGCAGAGTTTGTTGAAAAAGACGGTTCAACCGTTATCTCATCTGAAAAATATGAAAAGGGCGCAGCAGTTACCGCTCCCGAGGCGGCTGCAAATCAGCTCGGCTGGGCAAACAAATCAACAGGTATGCTTGTTGACTTTAACGAATACACAATGCCCGCCAGAAATGTTACTTTCATAAGAGTTCTCACAACCGATAAGTTTGATCTTAAGATCGACCTTGACGGCGGAACCGTTGATACTTCAAAGCTTCCTGCCGATGTTACCGACAACGGCGACGGAACTCTGACCGCAAAAGTTCCCTTAAACGGTTCATTTGACCTTTCAACAATTCCGGCTCCCGAAAAGGCAGGATATACTGCTTCATGGGATCCCTCAACCGTTACGGTTGATTCAATCAAGGGCGCTGATGCAAAGGTTATCTGGGAGGCAAACACCTACAAGATCAGCTTCTTCGCTAACAAGGGAGACGCAGAGCCGTATACCGTTGTTGACGCAACCTACGGTGAGGATTTGACCCTTACAGTTCCCACTGATGCATTCGATAAGAAGCTTGGCGCATGGATGGATTATGACACCGATTCAGAAGCCTGCGCAGTTTCTCTTGTTGGAACAAACTATACTGCAAGATTCGGTGTTTTCACCGGCACAAGCGATAAGTCTTACTATGCTAAGTTCACCGATTTCGACAGCTCAATTTCATTCATGATAAGAGATTATGCTGCTGCCGATTTGAACGCTTGGGTTCCTTATTCGGTTAAGTATAACGATGCAGGCAAGACGCTGGGCGTAAACAACATAACCGCTATCGTTAACAGCCTCAAAACTGAAAAAGGCCTTTCTGTTGCTTCGTTCCCCGGCTTGAGCACAAAGTACTATATGTACAGCGATCCCGAGCTTGCAACGATTGTTGACACAACAAAGGGAATCGAATTCGACGGAGCAAAGGTAATTTACATTGAAACCTCATTTGCGGTAAATGTAACATGGAAGGTTCCCGTATTCGATGAAGCAACAGCGGCATATACCGACACCTTCACTGAAAATACGGTTGCTCTTAAATCTCTTACCAAGGCGACATCCGCTGCTGATGAAAAATCAGTATTTGCGATTAACGCCAAGGTTCCCACAGCGCTTAAATATGACGCAGCCGCAGGCTATAAGTTTGACGGTTGGTTCGATGAGGAAGGCAATGCCTACACTTACGACAGCTATTGGGGCATTTCGCTTCCTTACGGTACACCTGAAAATGTTGTTATTACGGCAAAATACAGCGAAACCCAATATGATGTCATCCTCAGCATGAACAACGGCGATTCGCCTGATACTTTGACAATTGAAGGCGTAAAGGTCGGCATCGGCGATTCTCTTGACATTGACGGCGCAACTCTTATCAATACTGCAACCAACGAAGCAGTTGAGCATCCCGTTGTTGATGTTGAAAACTCAGAGCAGCCCGTTGCTTACAGAGGCATGAACGGCTACAAGTTTGTCGGCTGGAGCGTTTACAAGAAGGCAACCGCTGACGATATCATTGAGTTCCCGATTGACAACATCACCTATGAGGCACTCAAGACTGCACTCTTCAAAGGTAATCTGACTCTCTATGCTGTTTGGGAAGCTCTTGAATATGACCTTGTTCTCATGTATGATACTCCCGAGAGCAATCCCAAGGGACCCTTTGATGACAGAAAATTTGCAGAGCCCTTGACCTTCAAGGTTAAGACCGGCGACACAATCGAGACATATACAAAGAGCAGTTCAACCAGAGATCTTGCAATTGCAAGCGCTCCCGAGGGATTCAACTTCTACGATTGGTGCCAGAAAAACGGTGCAACCATCACCGACAGCAGAATGCCCGCTTACGGTGTAACATATTACGCTAACTATACAAGCCGTGTAATCAAGGTTTATGTTGACTATAATCACGGCAGAGTTGACGAAGAAGGCAATCCCGTTAATTCGATTCAGCTTTCGGCTCTGAGCCAGAGTGCTATTAAAGATAATTGGCTTTACTACGGCGAGGACTTCGAGCGCAAGGCTGACGATGAGGCAGGCATCAAGCAGGGTGCAGGTCCCGCAATCAGAAACACTCTTGTTACTGACAGTCTGAGACCCGGCGAGAATTATGAAATAGTCGGCTGGGATATCTACCATGTAAAGAATGAAGAAGATGTTTACGATCAGACGAAGTGGATCAAGGGCGTCAATGACGAAGGATCAACCATCGCCAAAGAAACTCTTGTTTACCAGATTCAGTGGAAGCATCATTCCGAATTCCTGTTCAGAGTTTATGATACAGACGGTAGTTTCCGTAACGGTAATCTCTACAAGGCTCTCGGTAAGGACCTGAAGATGTATTATTGGAAGAACGGCAACTACGCAACAAGGAAAGAGGCTCAGATTAATAATCAGCCCGATCTCAAAGTAATATTCTTCATAGTCCCGACTCTTGAGAATTGGGATGTCACAAGATTCTTTGATATCGAGATGTGGCGCAGCCTTTCGCTTCGCTTCGATCCGTTCTGGGTTCCCAAATCATCGTTGACTATTGATGCGTTTATTGCGTTCATGAAGATGATTCCCGAGCTTATCGGAAACCTTATCAACGGCTGATTATAACGCATAATCATTAAGCAACAAAAGCCCCTGTGCATAAAGCACAGGGGCTTTTCGTCGAAAAACGGACTGTCGCACCAAGCGAAGATCAAAATAATAGGATAATAAAAAGCAACCTGTATTTTCGATTCGGCATCGTAATACAGGTTGCTTTTTATTATTTGAAGAATTATAATCTGTTATTTCTTGAAATACTGGGGCAGGAATTCTTTGTGGGCTTCTTTGAGTTCGTTGAAGCATTTAACGGTTTTCTCATAGTCGCCGACAAGGGGATGAACGAGCAGACCTTTGATTGCGTAATCGTCATCGCCTGTGACAGCCGCTTTGACAGCGTATTTTTCATATGTCTTAACGACTCTCATAAGACCTACGATATGATCGTTGATGCGCTCGGTTACGGGAACGGGATGTGCGCCGTCGCTGCCGATTACTGCCGCAACCTCAATGATATCGTCGTCTGCCATGAACGGAAGCGTGCCGTTATTCTTGATGTTGACAACATGAACATCACGCTTGTCATTTGCAAGAGAATCAATCAGCGAAACCGCTGCAAGAGAATATTTGTGGCCGCCTCTCTTGTCGAGCAGAGCGGGCTTTGTGACGATATTCTCATCCTGATACATTTCAAGAAGCTGTTCTTCAATTTCCATGCAGACCTGCGCTCTTGTCTTTTCATCCTCTCTCTGGTGGGCAAGCTTTGCCTCACGGCAGTAATAATACTGAAGATATGAGGAGGGGATAGCCTGAATCGTCTTGAGGCAGTCCATTGAGAAGCCGTCGTCCTTGATGTTTGCCATGACCTTGGGTGAGAAGCCGGAGTCGATAAGGCCGGGGAGAAGCTCCTCGCCGTCTTTCTTTATCGAGGTTATCCAGCTCAGATGGTTAAGGCCGACATATGTAATATCAACATCGTTGCCCGTGATTTCCTTGATATCGTCAAGCATATCTATGGGAACATTGCAAAGGCCGATGCACTTAACATTTGTGTTGTTAAGAACAAATTCCGTGATGATGCCCGAGGGATTGGTGAAGTTTATGAGCCATGCGTCGGGGCAGATGGCTTCGATTCTGTCGCAGATATTCTTGATAACGGGAATAGTGCGCTGAGCCTTGAAGAAGCCGCCGATGCCGGTGGTCTCCTGACCGATAAGGTTATACTTCTTGGGAATGCTCTCATCGAGGTGACGGCAGGGGAGCTTGCCGACTCTTATCTGAGTAACAACGAAGTCTGCGCCCTGAAGAGCGGTGTCAAGGTCGTCTGTGAAAACAACCTCGCAGTCGGAGCCTGCGTTTTTGAGCATTCTTACGCACAGATTGCCGACAATCGTTCTCTTTCTCTCGTCGATATCCATAAAGGATACCTTTTTGAGCTTGAGGCTGTCCTTGGCTTTAAGGAAACCGTCAATAAGCTCCGGGCAATAGGTGCTGCCCGATCCGATAACGGCAACATTAATTTCTTTCATGATATATTAACTCCTTTGATTGAATTGTGTATATATACAAGGATCAGTTTGCGTAATCCTGCATTATCCAGTTGATGCATCCGGTAACAGGCATGGCTTCAAGCTTAATGAATTTAAGCTTCTTGCCGCTGAGCTTCTCGGCTTTTGAGAGAAGCATGTCAAGATAGACTTTGTTGTTGAGCTTGACATTGATTGAACCGGAAAGAACGACTTCTATTTCATCTGAGCCGAAATTCATCTGATTAGCGAGAGCCGAGATAAGCTGTGCGCCTCTTTCCGCCATGCGTTCGCAGTATTCGGTTGCGGGGCGGTCGCCCTCGGTGACGGCGTCAAAGAAGAACGAAATCATGTTCATGATGTGTTCTCCGCCGTTTTCACCCTCGATTTTTTCGATCAGACCGAGAAATTCTTCACGGGTTTTGAAGCCGTATTCTTTTTTAACCATGTCGGTTATCATTGTTTTTTCAAGGCCGAGGAACAGCTCGTTATAGACAAGCTCAAAGGCTTTAACAACAATGTTGCCGCCGCCCGAGATATCGCCCGAAAAGTCGCCGAGACCTGCGAGCTGAAGCATTTTTCCGTCAGCGTCGATTCCGTTGCAGCAAACGCCCGTTCCGCAGTTGTATCCGATTGCGCTTTTGCCGGTTGCGCCCGCCTTAACGACGATGAAGCCGTCGTTGAACACTTCAAAATTATTAAGTCCTTTTTCTCTGAGCATTTTGCACATGATATCGTACTGATAGCGGTGGTCAATGCCTGCAAGACCCATGAGAGTGAAGCTGACATCTTCGAGCGCAACGCCCGTTCTTTCACAGAGCTTGTTCAGCCCGTCCATAATGATGTCGCTTGCACCGTCAAAGGAGGTGTCGAGGTTTTCATGGTTGCTGCCGGGGCCCGAAACGAATTCGAGCATCTTCTTGTTTTCATCAAACAGCGCAAAAACAGTTTTTGTTCCGCCGCCGTCAACGCCGATATAATATTTCATTTGCAAAATCCTTTCATTTGTCATTCAAAGCAGTCTTCGCAAACCTCATTGAGGCAGAAAATTCCACGCCTGTAAGGCTCACGGTCAATCCACATTCCGTTTGTGAAATCCGGGAACGGAACGGGTGCGCCGCCGATAGCTATTGACTGTTCGGAAAGGCAGGTAACAGCCATGAGAACCGCCGTGTCATAGACATCAAGCGGGGGTGCGGCATCGAGCCTTACGCTCTCTGCAAATGCCGAGAGAACAAGAAAATCCATTCCGCCGTGGCCGCCCTCGTGAACGCCGTCAATTCTGTATTTTTTCCAGAGGGGATGCTCATATTTTTCAAGATAGGGGTCAAAGCTCTCCCAAGAGTGAGTCCAATGATTTTCGTCCTCATGGGAAACGCCCTCAAGATAAATCGTGTTGCCGTCCTCCATGTAGATGCCCTTTGTGCCCTGAATGCGGTAAGCTCTTGAATAAGGTCTGGGCAGAGAGCAGTCATGGGTCAGCACAACGGTTTCGCCGTCGGCGCATTTAAGCACGGTGGTGACGATATCGCCCTGATTAAAATGATAATCGGCAATGTCGTAATCCTCACCCTTGTTTTTCTTTATCCATTCGTTAAGACCTCTCGACTTGCTTGCGGTTGAGGAGAGAGAAATAAATCTGTTGCCCCTGTTGATATTGAGGACCTTTGAAATGGGGCCGAGCTGATGGGTCGGATAAAGCTCTCCGTTGCGGTGCTGGAAGTTGAAGAGCCTGCCGTGTCTGTTTTCTCTGCCAAGGCTTATTTCGTCACGCAGGTCATGCTCATAACCGCCCTGCATATGTATTATTTCACCGAACAGACCCTTTTTAACCATGTTATAAAGAGCCATTTCTTTTCTGTCATAACAGCAATTTTCGAGCAGCATGCAGAATTTGCCTGTTTCCTCGCTTGCACGAACCATCTGCCAGCATTCTTCGATGCTTGCCGCACCGCCGACCTCGATTGCAACATGCTTGCCTGCTCTCATTGCGTCGATTGCAATGCGTGAATGAGTTATCCATGTCGTGCAGCAGAGAACGGCGTCAAGGTCGTCTCTTGCAAGAAGCTGTTTATAATCAAGATAAACATCGGCGTCGGTTCCTGTTTTTTCTTTGACTATTTTTGCTCCGTTTTGCGCTCTGTCCTCGTATTTATCGCATACGGCGGGAACTCGGACTCCGTCGCAGTTGAGAAGCTCGGCGAGCATTGATGAACCTCTGCCGCTGATGCCGACAACGCCGATATTAACAAAATCTTTCATCAAAAATCCTCCGTTATTTCAATAAAATAACCGCCGATTCAATCAGCGGCTACTATTATATATGATATTTATAAAAAAAACAATATCATTTGAAATATCTTTTGAAGCGTTTTTGCCATTTTATTAGGTAAAGTGTCACAAATTTTGAAAGAGCGATGTCATAAAGAATGAATGCGAGCGTTCCCGTGCCGAGCAGAATGGGGATTGCAAATGCGCCGAATTCCTCGGTTTCGTCGAGAGTTACGCCCATGAATTTTATCATCAGATAATACGAAACAACCATCGTTGCAACGAACGACAGAATTTTGAGCGCCCAGCTCAGAAACGGCGGAAGCTTCGATTCAAAAATCGCCTTGATGATTGGGTAGTAGCCGAAAAATGCAAGATACATAACGGACACTTCTTTTTGCGGAACAAGAAGCATTCCTAAAATCGCAACGGCGCAGTAAACTCCGAACGCCCATTTTTTATCGATTTCAATAACGATAAAGGTTATCAGAGCGCCTGCAACGGCAGGAAGCGCAAATTCCATAAACGGAACAATGGCAATTGAGATCATCAGAACAAGCGAAAGAGCGGCAACAATGCCGCCCAGAGCGCATTTTGAGCTTTGTTTCAAAGCATATTTCTCCTTTCGGGATATCAGCAGCAGGGGATAAGGTCGCCGCCCATGCATTCGCAGCAGCAGTCGGCGCAGAGAAGCCCGGAGCAAATGTCGCAGGCTGAAGCGCCGAAATCCTGCCGTCTTTCGGTTCGGTAGCCTCCCGAACGGGCTTTGTTGACCTTGTTGTAAGCCATTTTATAGGTGTTGTTTGATGGGTCAAGGTTGCTTGCGGTTGCAAAATTCTTTGCCGCTTCTTCAAGCCAGCCTCTTTTTTGCTGAATTGTTCCCTTGAGATAATACCATTGAGCGTCTCTGCTCCCCTCGGGGATTCCGTCAAGCAGGGTCTGAGCGTCGTCAAGTCTGCCGGAGTTTATTTTCGCTCTGATATCCGAATAATCGGCAAAGCTGCTGTATGAGCCTGATGCCGAAGAATATGAGTTTTGAGAGGAATAGGAGCTGTGCGAAGAATATGAGCCGCCCATAATCAGCGAATCGTATGCTTCGTTAAGCTCGTCTATTTTCTTTTGGTCGCCGCTGTTCTGATATCTTCTGAGAAGCTCACGGTAGGCGGCGTTGAGCTGCTCTTTTGACGCACCCTGAGGAACGCCGAGAACATCATACGGATTTTTCATTGGTTACACCCTCAATCAACGGTAAAATAGGTTTTCTTTTTGGTATGGGGTAGGGTAACGGCGATAATCCGAACCCGTCAAAAATGCAGTATTAAAGCGATATTTGTCGCTTTCGATGTTGC
>JBJEQD010000084.1:0-7721 GCA_051881575.1 Acutalibacteraceae bacterium
CTGGATGGAGAACACACAGGACTGGTGCATTTCACGTCAGCTCTGGTGGGGCCACAGAATTCCCGCGTTCTACTGCGACGACTGCGGCCACACCGTTGTTTCGCGCGACGACGTAACCGTTTGCCCCAAGTGCGGCGGACACATGACTCAGGACCCCGACACCCTCGACACATGGTTCTCCTCCGCGCTATGGCCGTTCTCAACTCTGGGCTGGCCGGAAGAAACCGAGGATTTAAAGTATTTCTACCCCACAAACACCCTCGTCACCGGATACGACATCATCACCTTCTGGGTTTCGAGAATGATTTTCTCCGCACTCGAGTACACCGACAACATCCCCTTCGACACCGTACTTATCCACGGTCTTGTGCGCGATGCTCAGGGCAGAAAAATGTCGAAATCCCTCGGCAACGGCATTGACCCGCTTGAAATTATTGACAAATACGGCGCAGACGCTCTCAGACTGACTCTTGCAACCGGCAACAGCCCCGGAAACGACATGCGTTTCTCCGACGAAAAGGTTGAGGCAAGCCGCAATTTTGCCAACAAGCTGTGGAACGCCGCAAGATTCATTCTTATGAATATCGGCGAGGATGATATTCCCTGCGAACTGCCCGAAAAGCTTGCGCTTGAGGATAAATGGGTTGTCAGCCTGTTCAACAGCCTTACGAAAGAGGTTACGGATAACCTTGAAAAATTCGAGCTCGGCATCGCCGTTTCAAAGCTTTATGACTTTATCTGGGATATTTTCTGCGATTGGTATATCGAGCTTGCAAAGATAAGACTTCAGAAAGACGGCGAAGAAGCAAAGACCGCAAAGCAGGTTCTCGTTTGGGTTATGAGCAACACTTTGAAGCTTCTTCATCCGTTTATGCCGTTCATCACCGAAGAAATCTGGCAGTCATTGCCTCACGAGGGCGAGTCAATTATGATTTCCGCATGGCCTAAGTATGACGAAAGCCACGCATTTGCCGCCGAAGAAGCGGAAATGGAAAGAATTATGACCGCCGTTCGTGCAATCCGCAACCGCAGAGCGGAAATGAATGTTCCGCCGTCAAAGAAAGCGAAGCTTTATATTGCCACCGCTTATAAAGATACCTTTGAGCAGGGCGGCATATTCATGCAGCGCCTTGCAAGCGCCTCGGAGGTTGAGGTTGCCGATGAATTTGAGATTGACGGCTCAGTTTGCATAGTTACCCATGACGCAAAGATTTATATTCCCATGGGCGAGCTTGTTGATTTTGAAGCAGAAAAAGCAAGACTCAACAAAGAGCTTGCGGCTGTTCAGAAAGACCTTGATTTCGTCAACGGCAAGCTTTCAAACGAAAACTTTGTTGCCAAAGCGCCCGCAGCGGTTGTTGAGGGTCAGCGTGAGCAGAAAGCGAAGTATGAAGAAAAAATAGCGATGCTTAAAGACAGCATTGCAAAATTGGGCTGATTGCCCGCCGTCGGTTTCTCCGATTTCTCGGAGATGCCGGCGGCTGTTTTGACAGGTGATATTATGGAATGCAGCGAAGCAATTGAATATATACATTCTCTTGAAAAGTTCGGAATAAACCCGGGGCTTGAAAGAATAGAAGCTCTCTGCGATATTCTCGGAAACCCTCAGGATAGGGTGAAATTCATCCATGTTGCGGGCACGAACGGCAAAGGTTCAACCTCAACGATGATTTCCAATATCCTCATTAAAAGCGGTTACAAAACGGGCTTGTTCATTTCGCCCTATGTTGCCGATTTCAGAGAGAGAATACAGTTTAACGGCAAGATGATTGAAAAAGATGAGCTTGCGGAATGTGTTTCAAAGGTAAAATCGGCAATCGAAACGCTTTCGGCTCGGGGCTTGCAGCCGACCGAGTTTGAAGCGATAACTGCGGCGGCGTTTCTTTATTTTGAAAAGAAAAAATGCGATTTTGCCGTGCTTGAAGTCGGTCTCGGCGGCAGGCTTGATTCAACGAATGTCATAAAATCGCCGTGCGTGAGCGTGATAACAAAAATATCGCTTGACCACACGGCAATTCTCGGCGACACGGTTGAAAAAATAGCCGCCGAAAAATGCGGAATAATAAAAGACGGCTCTCAGACCGTCTCTTATCCGTTTCAAGATGAAGAAGCCCTTCGGGTTATTGAAAAAACCTGTGCAGAGCGTAAAAACAGGCTTGTTATCCCCGATACGGGCAAGCTGACTGTGGGCGAAGAAAAGCTTGAGGGCACAGCTGCCGCATATGACGGCATTGAGTTTATTCTTCCGCTTGCGGGCAGGCATATGATATATAACGCCTGCACGGCGATTGAAGCGGTGCGTTCGCTTTCAAGGCTCGGAATATCGGTCTCGGACAAAGCAATTTCCGAGGGGATAGAATCAACAACAATGCCTGCAAGGTTTGAGCTGATAAAAAAGAACCCCGTTGTTTTGCTTGACGGCGGCCATAACGAGGGCTGTGCAGAGGTGCTTGCCGATTTTATCAAAAAGCATCTTTCAGGCAAAAAAATCATCATGGTTTGCTCGATGATGGCAGATAAAGATTATCTCTCTTATCTGCAGATTGTTGCTCCGCTTGCTTCCGAATTTATTGCCGCAAAGGCGGCGAATCCGAGAGCGCTTGAAGCTCAGAGCCTTGCCGAAAGCGCAAAGAAGTTTTGCAAAAACTGCCGTGCAATTTCCGACCCCGTTACGGCGGTTGAAACCGCACGGAACGAATTAACCGAAAACTGCGCTTTGCTCGTTTGCGGTTCGTTCTATCTTGCGGGCGAGGTCAGAAATATTTTGCTTGATTTTTAACCGCATTACTCAATTCAACAAATTTTTTATTATGAATCCTTTATCCTTAACGGGTAAAGGATTTTTTATTTTTTTCTGAAACGGAGGGAATGTTTCAATGGCAATAAAAATCAGTTCAACGCCGATGCGAGTCACGGTTGCGCTCAGCGGCGAAATGGATCATCACAACGCCGCCGCTCTGCGCCTTGAAGCGGACGAAGCGATTCAGTCTGCGCTTGCGCCGAATGTCCGCCTTGATTTCGGAGATGTAACTTTCATGGACAGCTCGGGCATTGGCTTTGTTCTCGGCAGATACAGAATAGTTGAAAGCTACGGCGGCAACCTTGAAGTTGTCAATCTGTCAAGACGGCTTTATTCCATGATGAAGCTTGCAGGGCTTGAAAAGCTTGTAACATTGAAAGCAAAAAATAAGGAGTGAAAAAATTGAAACCGATAAATGAAATGAAGCTTCAGATTGAAAGCCGCTCGGTTAACGAAGCGTTTGCCAGAGCGGCGGTTGCCGCCTTTGCGGCACAGCTTGACCCGAATATTGAGGAGATTTCGGATATAAAAACCGCCGTGAGCGAGGCTGTAACAAACTGCATTGTTCACGCCTATCCTCAGAGCGTCGGCACAGTTTACATATGGGCGGGAATCTACGAAAACGGCAGATTCAGAGTAAGAATCAAAGACAAAGGCTGCGGAATCCTGAATGTGAAGCAGGCAATGGAGCCGCTTTTCACAACTCTCGGCGGCGAGCGAGCGGGTCTCGGATTTGCGGTCATGCAGAGCTTCTGCGATAAAATCAGCGTGCGTTCAAAAGTCGGCAAAGGGACAACCGTAACTCTTGAAAAGTCATTCAAAGGACGGGGAGCCTCTGATGACTGAAACAAAAAGCGCAAGGAATGAGCTGGTTGAAAAGAATCTCGGACTTGTTCACGCCTGTGCAAACCGTTTCAGGGGCAGGGGAGCGGAATATGACGATTTGTTTCAGGCAGGTTGCGTCGGGCTGATAAAGGCGGCGGATAATTTTGACGAATCAAGAGGATTTTCGTTTTCAACCTATGCCGTGCCCGTCATTCTCGGCGAAATAAAACGCCTTTTCAGAGACGGCGGCTCGGTCAAGGTCGGGCGTGCAATAAAAGAAAAATCACGAAACGCCTTGAAAAAGAGGGAGGAAATCGCTCTGTCTCTCGGCAGAGAGCCGACGGTCGGCGAGCTTGCGGAGAGCCTCGGAATCGATTCAACCGAGGCGGCTATGCTTCTCAACGCCTCGATGCCGCCCGTTTCTCTGACCTGCTCGGAGGACGGCGAAAAAAGCCTTGATATTCCCGTAGATTCGCCCGAAAACGAGCTTTCGGATTCGCTTGCTCTGCGTCAGGTGCTTCAGAGCCTTGATGAGCGTGACAGGAAAATGATTGAGCTTAGGTATTACGGCGGCTTAACTCAGTCCAAAACGGGGAGACGGCTCGGCATGACTCAGGTGCAAGTTTCAAGGCGTGAAAAAGCGGTTTTGGAAATAATCCGTGAAAAATTAAGCTCATAGCATTGACAAAGTGCATCTGAAAGTTTAAACTAATTGCGGCGGCTTGAGCTGCCGCATCTTTTATTTTAATTTTAGGAGCGGTTTTTCTATGATTAATAACATACCCGACGGCGTTTATCCGACTATGGTAACGCCGTTTACCGATGACAACAAGGTTGATTATAACGGAGTGCTGAAAATTCTTGAATGGTATTCCGAAAACGGAGTTGACGGCATTTTTGCGATCTGCCAGTCAAGCGAGATTTTCTTTTTATCGTTTGAAGAAAGGCTTGAACTGCTGAAATTCATTATGAAGAATAAGCCCGCCGATATGAGCGTTGTTGCTTCGGGCCATACCGCCGATGACCTTGACAGGCAGATATACGAAGCCAACGCATTCATTGAGCAGGGCATTGACGCATATGTTTTCATTGCCAACCGTTTTGCAAAGCAGGACGAGGACGATTCCGTTTTTCTCAGAAATTACGAAAAGGCTGTTTCATCAATTCCCGAGATCGGTCTCGGAATTTATGAATGTCCTTATCCCTACAAGCGTCTTATGACGCCCGAAACGCTCAGACAGTGCGCCCTTGACGGCAGACTCAGATTCTTAAAGGATACCTGCTGTCATATTGATGAAATCAGGGCAAAGCTCAAAGCGGTTGAGGGTCTCGGTCTTAAGATTTACAATGCCAATTCCGCAACATTGCTTGAATCGCTCAGAGCGGGCTGTGCGGGCTTCTCGGGCGTTATGGCAAACTTCCACCCCGAAATATACTCATGGCTTTGCAAGAATTATAAAACAGACCCCGAAAAGGCTGAAAAGGTTCAGGCTTTCCTCGGCTTTGCTTCTCTTGCAGAATGCCAGATGTATCCCGTTAACGCAAAATATCATCTCGGACTCTGCGGCGTTGATATCGGTTATAACTGCCGTGTTAAGGATGCCTCAAAATTCACGGAAAGCAATAAAAAGGAAATTGAGCAGATGGTTACGGTTGAAAATATCATGAAAACCGCTCTGGAAATTTGCTGAAAATTTTAATTTGAAAAATAGCCGTTACAAAACAAATTTTTTTGTAAAATAAAACAACAATTGCAAAATAATTGTTGATTTATTTAGCTTTTTATGCTAATATATATGAGATAGCGTTAAGCAATTTTTAGAATAACGGAGGAATCACACATGGCACAGAAAAAGACAGTCTTTTTGACCGGCGCTTCGGGCAACATGGGTTGGGAAGGCTTCAAACAGCTCTATGCAAAGAAAAATCAGTTCAACATCGTCGTTCTTCTTCGTGACAGCGAAAAGAACAGAAAGAAATTCGCCGCATATATGAACGACCCCTCGGTTAAAATCGTTTGGGGCGACCTCAAGAAGTATGACAGCGTTCTTGAGTGCGTTAAGGGTTCGGATTATGTCCTTCATGTCGGCGGTATGGTTTCTCCTGCGGCAGATTATTATCCCATCAACACAATCAAGACCAATGTTCTTGCAGCTCAGAATATCGTTAATGCCGTTAAGGCTCAGCCCGATCCCGACGCTATAAAGGTTGTTTATATCGGAACGGTTGCAGAGACAGGCGAAAGAGACGATCCTATCCATTGGGCACGCACCGGCGACCCCATCAAGATCAGCGTTTATGACCATTATGCAACAAGTAAGGTTATCGCTGAGTCGGTATTTGCTGAGTCAGGCCTCAAATATTGGGTTTCGCTCCGTCAGTCGGGCATTCTCTATGCCGACATTCTCAAGAACATGGAGCCCATCATGTATCATGTTCCCATCAACGGCGTTCTTGAGTGGGCAACCGTTGAGGATTCGGGCAGACTTCTTGTCAATGTCTGCGGCGACGATATCCCCGATGAGTTCTGGAGAAGATTCTACAACATCGGTTCAGGCGCTCAGTACAGAATCACCAACATGGAGTTTGAAGAGCTGCTTCTCGGCACTCTCGGTCTCGGCGATCCCAAGAAACTCTTTAACCCCGATTGGTTCACGCTTCGCAACTTCCACGGTCAGTGGTATCTCGACTCAGACGAGCTTGAAAAATACTGCCACTTCAGAGCAAATGTTCCCATCAAGGAATATTTCAAGAGCATGATGAACAAGGTTGAGTTCTACTTCAAACTTGCAGTTCTTGCAAAGCCGTTCGCATTTGCAGTTAAGCCCTTCATGAAGAAGATTGCCCAGACTCCCGTTTACGGCACTCTTTGGTGGAGAGAAAATAAGGTTGCTCCCAGAATCAACGCATATTACGGCTCAATGGAGAAATGGGACGCAATCGGCAGCGATTGGAAAAAGGTTAAGATTTATCGCCCCGAGGACGATCCTACCAAGGTTCGTATCCTTGACCACGGCTATGACGAGACCAAGGATTTCGATTCTCTCACTCTTGAGGATCTTCAGAAGGCGGCTGCATTCAGAGGCGGCGAATGCCTTGCTGATGAGATCAAGGATATGTATACTCCCGTTAAGTGGAAGTGCGCTCACGGCCATGAGTTCATGATGTCCCCGAACCTTGTTCTCCGTGGCGGTCATTGGTGCCCCGAGGAGCTTCCCTCATCTCTTGAAAAGTGCGAGCAGAAGAAATTCCGCTGGGCATATGACGAGGAAGCAAAGGTCAATCCCTTCTTCGCTCAGGTTTGGTATCCTCTCCACGACAAGAGCGAAAACAATGTTTACACCGAGGAAATCTACAAGGATTTCAAGGAGTACAGCAAATAATAAGCTTAACATAAACGGGCTGCAGGTCGAAAGGCTTGCAGTCCGTTTTTTGAATAAAAAACCGCCGTGAGAAGCTTTCGGCAACTCACGGCGATAATTCTTGCATTATTTGTTTTCAACGGGCATGCCGTCTTTGTCATACATGCAAACGGCTTCAATCATAATTTCAATGCCTGCGGCGATAGCGTCCTCACGCAGGTTTTCAACATTGTCAAGTCTTGTGTGGTAATAGCGGGGAGGAGTGGGATCCATTGCGGCAAAGCCCGTTGCGGGGATTCCTTTCTGAGTGAATGCGGCGGCATCGGAACCGCCGATGTAAATTGATTCAAAGTGAAGGTCATAGCCGCAGTTTTTGCCTGCATCCTGAACAAGGTGCTTGGCTCCCCAATGGTGTTTGACCGTTCCGCTAAGGTCTCTGTCATAAACAGCCATAGTTTCAAGGTCACGGAAGGTATCGCAGGCAACAACGCAGGTTTCAATTTCTTTAAGCTCGCTTTCGTGAGCCTTAACATAAGCCTTTGCGCCTCTGAGACCGGCTTCTTCAGAACCGGAGCAGATAACAACAAGCTCTGTGTTTTCAAATCTTGTGTCGGTTTCTTCCATAGCCTTTGCAACGCTCATGCCGACAAGACAGCCCGAAAGGTTATCCGAAGCACCGGGAACGCTCTTGTAATGGCTCTGGAAAAGCAGGAATGCAAGCTGGAACGGAATGA
>JBJEQD010000085.1:0-7720 GCA_051881575.1 Acutalibacteraceae bacterium
TAAACGGCGGTCAGAGAATAAAAATAAATCTTGTCGGTCATTCATTCGGCGGCGCAACGGTCAGGCTTTTAACCTCTCTGCTTGAAACGGGAAGCGAAGCCGAAATCGCCTCAACGGGCGATGAAACCTCGGAGCTTTTTAAAGGCGGAAAAGGCGATTGGGTCAACAGCGTAACCACTCTCTGCGCTCCGCATAACGGATCGTCGCTGACCTGCGTGCTTGACAGCCTGGGCGGCATCGTCGGCGTTAACGGCATGAGCGATGTGCTTTCAAAGCTTGCTTTCGGCATTGCGGGCGTCAGCTCTCCGATTGACGGCGTTTACGATTTTCAGCTTGAACAGTTCGGTATCGGCACGGTAAGCGGCGGAAATTCCGAAGTTGAAAAGACATTTTCTCAGTTTATCGATTCGGGAACGGACAATGCGGTTTATGATTTAAGCCCCGACGGTGCGGCAGAGCTTAACGAAACCATTAAAACCGTTGAGGATGTTTATTATTTCTCTTATTCCTACAGCACAACCAAAGAGGGTTCAATTATGAGAGGTCAGGTTCCCGAGTCATCAACCCTGCCCGTGCTTTATCCCTTTGCTCTTGCCATGGGTTCATATACAGGCGTAACGCCCGGCGGAATCAGCATTGACGAGAGCTGGCAGGAGAACGACGGCCTTGTCAGCGTTATTTCGGCAAAAGCACCGTTCGGCGAGGAAACCTCCGCACTTGATGAATCGGGGGAGAACTTCAAACAAATCAAAAGGGGAATATGGAATGTTGCCGAAACCCGCAGGGGAGACCACGGAACGGTTATCGGCCTTAACGCCCCCACTCAGACAACCCATGATTTCTATGACAGCTTGTTCAAAATGATTGATTCGTTGAAAAGGTAAGGTACAAGGTAGGGCGGGGGCTTGCTCCCGCCGTCTATGATTTATGCAAAATCGTTGATATATAACAATTTTTTTTTTAGTGAACGCCGTCCCCGGCGTTCCGGAAAAACAGCAGAAATCATCGGCAACACCGTAGGGGCGAACTGTGTTCGCCCGCCTGAAAGCGAATGAAGAAATGAAGTGTGCCTGCGGCACATGAAGTTTTTGCTATCGCAAAAATGAAGTTTGCTTCGCAAATTTCGGATAGGCTCCGCCTATGACCGATTATAATTGCTCCGCAAAAGCTGATTTTTTTTACTCCCTCAGTCGCTATGCGCCAGCTCCCTCTTGAGGGAGCCGATACAGAAAATTACAGTTATTCCGTAGGGAACTGCTTTTCGCTTTTTGAGTGAAAAGTGAAGAAGTAAAATGTAAGAGTTAAGAGGTACAAGGTAGGGCGGGGGCTTGCTCCCGCCGTCTATCGTTTACGCAAAATTATTGATATATAGCTTTTCCGTAGGTAACGCCGTCCTCGGCGTTTCGGGAAAAATAAAAACAACAGCTCGGTTTTTATGCGGGACGGGTGACCCATCCCCTACGGTCTCCCGCCAAAAACCCAATTACCCGCCAACTAAATAATATTCTTTGATTTTCTCCGTTATGTTGCACGGAGCCGCTTTATTGAAATGAAACAGCATTCTGCAAATTTGATTATTGAAATAGTTGACAAAAATTATCATCTATGTTAAAATATTTTGTTATAAAGCTGATAAAACGGAGGAGAACATGAGTCAATTTTTTGATTTGTTTTATGATGAAGTAATTGTTGATATAGTTGATAACGCCCACCTTCTTCTGCGGCTTCTGATTTCGTGCCTGTGCGGTGCGTTTATCGGGTTTGAGCGAAGCCGCCGTCAGAAAGATGCGGGCATCAGAACGCACATGATTGTTGCTCTCGGTGCGGCTCTTGCCATGGTCGTTTCAAAATACGGCTTTTTCGATTTGGCGCAGTACGGAGAGTTTATGAAAGCGGACGCTTCAAGAATCGCCTCGAATGTTATAACCGGCGTCGGTTTTCTCGGCGCAGGAGTAATTTTCGTCAGAGATATTTCAATTAAAGGTCTGACAACTGCGGCGGGAATCTGGACTACGGCGAGCGTCGGCCTTGCGATTGGTGCGGGAATGTATACCATCGGAATCGGCGCAACGATTCTGATGATTGTGTTCCAGCTTTTCTTTCACAAGTTCTTTACACGCCTTGAGAACACCGTCAACGAGTTCTCCGTTGTTGTCAACGACAACCCCGAGGCGGTAAAAAAATTCAGAAAGATGCTTGAGGAGCATAATGTCTTTGTTGAAAAATGCAAGATGACGAGAAACCCGGATTCAACCATTTCGCTTGATATCACCATCAAAAAGGCAAGAACAACCTCAATGGACGAGGTGCTCCTTGTCGCCGAGAATAACGAAGATATCATCACGGTTGAAATATAATTGATTAAAAGAACAGGCAGCCTGACTTGTGATTGTCAGACTGCCTTTTTGTTTATTTGATTTTCTTCTCCCATTCCTCTGCCTTGAAACCCGTCAGCACAAAGTCATCGCCGATTATAAGCGGTCTTTTAACGAGCATTCCGTCGCTTGAAAGCAGTTTTAACTGCTCGTCCTCGCTCATTTCGGGTATTTTGTCTTTCAGATTCATCGATTTATAGAGAAGTCCGCTTGTGTTGAAGAATTTTTTCAGCGGCAATCCGCTCATTTCATGCCATTTTTTCAGTTCATCATAGGTCGGATTATCCTCTTTGATGTGCCTGTCTGAATATTCGATTCCGTTTTCGTCAAGCCACTTTTTAGCCTTCTGGCAGGTAGTGCATTTGGGATATTCAATAAACAAAATCATCAGAAAACCTCCTTGATTTTTTCGAGAATGTCTTTATCTGCGGGGCAGAAATTATATTGCGGAATTTCGTCGGGCGTAATGCTCCTGATGTCGTTATGTTCAAGCATTTGCGGCGTTCCCTCGGCAATTTCCGCATTGAAAAGGGTCAGGTGAATCGTTATGTCGGGATATTCGTGGTCAACCTCGGCAAAGATACTGCCGACCTTGACCGTAACGCCGATTTCCTCCCTGCATTCTCTGATAAGAGCCTGCTCAAGAGTTTCGCCCTTTTCGACCTTTCCGCCGACAAATTCCCATTCAAAAGCCCTTGTTTTTGTTGCGGGTCTTTGGAATATCATAAATTTTCTGCCGTCTCTGATAAGAGCGGCAACAACCTGCGTCATTATTAATCATCAGCTTTCCTTGGATTGTTTGAACTATTATATCATTAATATATATGCCTTGTCAAATTCCGAAAAATCGTATTTCTCGGTTGAAATTACCGTTCATTTCATTTATAATGTTGATATCCTTTCCGAAAAAGGAAGTGAAATTTTTATGGTTTTATCGGATAACGGCGGTGATTATCTTCTCGGCAGGCTTTTTGAGCTTCGGGATTCTGATTATCTTGACTTTAACAGCCGATTGATTCCGACCGTGCCGAAAGAAAAGATGATAGGCGTTCGCACTCCCGAGCTTCGCAGGCTCGCAAAGGAATTTTCAAAGACGGAATTTGCCGACGCATTTCTGGATTCTCTGCCGCATAATTACTATGAAGAAAATAACATTCACGCATTTATGATTGAAAACATCCGTGACTATTCGGAATGTATTTCCCGTCTCAACCGATTTTTGCCCTATGTTGATAATTGGGCAACCTGCGACATGATGCGCCCGAAAGTGTTCAAAAAGCATCTTCCCGAACTTCTCGGCAGTATCGGAATCTGGCTTGCTTCGGGAGAAACTTACACCGTTCGTTTCGGCATTGAAATGCTGATGACATTTTATCTTGACGAGCATTTCAGCCCCGAATATCCCGCCATGGTTGCCGAAGTTCGCTCCGATGAATACTACATAAAAATGATGCAGGCGTGGTATTTTGCAACCGCTCTTGCAAAGCAATGGGATGAAGCGGTAAAATACATCGAGCAGAACAGGCTTGATGAGGACACGCACAATAAAGCGATAAGAAAAGCCGTTGAAAGCTATCGGATAACGGATGAGCAAAAGGCTTATCTGCGAGGGCTGAAACGCTGAAAATTAACCGTTAGGAGAATAAATAATGTATTACAAAATCGAAAATGAATTTTTAACCTGCGAAATTGATGATATGGGCGCACAGCTCCATTCGCTCAGACTCAAAGAAAACGGAAAAGAATATATCTGGCAGGGCAACCCCGAAATATGGTACGGTCAGGCTCCTGTTCTGTTCCCGATTATCGGCCAGCTTATCGGCGATAAATACCGTTATAACGGCAAGGAATACACCATGCCTAAGCACGGGCTTGCAAGAAAGCTTCCGTTTGCGGTTAAGGAATGCGGAGGAGCAAAAGCCGTTTTCAGCCTTGAAAGCGACGAAAACACGCTTAAAAGCTATCCGTTTGAGTTTGAACTGCTCGTTATTTTTGAGCTTTGCGGCAAATCGCTTGTCAATACCATGACCGTTATAAACAAAACCGACGGAGAAATGTATTTTTCAATCGGTGCACATCCCGGATTTAACTGCAAGGTGGGCGACATTATCGAATTTGAGAAGCCTGAAACCCTTTCAACCGAGAGAATTGACAAGGAAAATCTGATTATCCCCGAAAAATTCCCGTTGATTGAAAATTCAAGAGAAATCGAAATCACAAAAGAGATTTTCGAGCCCGACGCACTCATTCTTTCGGGAATGAAGTCCGAAAAGCTTCGCATAAAGGGCGAAAACGAGATAGAATTTACCTTCGGCAAATGCCCGTTCCTCGGCATCTGGGCAAAGCCGGGCGCACCCTATGTCTGCCTTGAACCTTGGTACGGAGTTAATGACGGCAGAGAGGTCAAAAATGATATCTCGGAAAAAAGAGGGATTCAGAAGCTCGAAAAAGGCGGAGAATTCAGTTTTTCATGGACGGCGGAAATTAAATAATGTAATTATAATAACAAGTGCGGCGTACTCCGATTCAGAGTATGCCGCATTGTTTTAATGTTTATAGATCTTTTCTGAAACAAATTATTCTGTTTGCTTCTTCAAAACCTGTTGCCATATGAAAATTAAAGCTGTCGGTGTTGTCAAGTTCGCAATCGCTTGCAAATTCCGAACAACCTTTCTCTTTTGCCCAGCTTTCGCAGGCGTTCAGCAGTTCTTTTGCAAAGCCCATGTGACGGAATTTTGGCTCAATGAATATTCCCTCCAAATATCCGACGGGGGAGGATTGAGTTCCCTCAACATAATCATATCTGAGCTGACATTGTGCAAAGCCTGCGGGCTTTGCTTCGATAAATTTTATGAAACATGCCGCATCATTATTGCTGACTGTTTCGGAAAATTCCGATTCCAATTCATCAAGGTCGTGGTTGTTCCACATTTTGATTGCCATTTCGGCTAAGCTTCGGCTGTCATTCTTTTCGGCTTTTTTAATCATAACGAATCACCCGACCGTTTTAATTTATATTATTATCAATTATATACCTTTTCCGCATATCTTACCGTTGCCATTGCATCGGGAGAATAGCAGTCTGCGCCTATCATTCCGGCGTATTCCTCGGTCATTACCGCACCGCCGACAACGATTTTGCATTCGGGAACTTCTTTTCGGAGCAGTTTTATGCTTTCTTCCATTGCGGGAACGGTGGTGGTCATCAGTGCACTGAGCCCGACAAGCTCTGAGCCGCTTTGCTTTGCCGCTTCGGCGATTCTTTCGGGCGGAACATCTTTGCCAAGGTCAATAACATCGTAGCCGTAGTTTTCAAGCAGAACCTTAACGATGTTTTTGCCGATATCGTGAATATCGCCCTTGACCGTTGCAATAACGATTTTTCCCTTTTTGCTTTCGCCTGCGGGGATTGCGGATTTTATAGCGTCAAAGGCTTCCTTTGCCGCCTGTGCGCTCATGAGAAGCTGGGGGAGATAGACTTTCTTTTCTTCAAAGCCCTTTCCGACCTCGTTGAGAGCAGGAATTATCATTGAATCAATGATTTCAAGCGGCTGTGATGTTTTCAGAAGCTCCGCCGCCGCTTCTCCCGCCTGCTCTTTCATGCCGTTGATGATACAGCCGTCAAGAGTGAGCCCGTCTGCTTTTTTTGGAGCGGGTTCGGAGGATTCCGCCTTTTCGCAGGCAAATTCAATATAATCGGAACAGCTCTCGTCTCTGCCCGTGAGAGCCATGAAGCAATGCCATGCGTTCATCATTTCCCGGGAAAACGGGTTGATTATGGCGCAGTCAAGCCCGTTCTGCATAGCCATTGTGTAGAAAACGGCGTTGACATCGGGTCTTGAAGGCAGACCGAACGATATATTTGAAACTCCGAGATTTGTTTTGATTCCCGCTTCGTGAAGCATTTTAACGGCTTTCAGAGTAACATTTGCGCTGTTTGTGTCGCTTGAAACCGCCATGGCAAGAGGGTCAACGATGATATCTTTCTTTTCAATGCCGTATTTTTCTGCTTCGGCAATAATTTTTTCTGCAATCGCAACTCTGCCCTCTGCCGTTTCGGGGATTCCGCTCTCGTCAATCGTGACGGCAATCAGAACGCCGCCGTATTTCTTGACAAGCGGAAAAACGGCTTTCATGCTCTCTGCCTTGCCGCTGACCGAGTTTATCAGAGCCTTGCCGTTGTAGATACGCATTGCTCTTTCCATGGCTTCGGGGTCAACCGTGTCAATCTGGAGCGGCAGGTCAACAACGCCCTGAACGGAGCGGATTACGCTCTCCATCATTCGGGGTTCGTCAATTTCGGGCAGACCGACATTAATATCGAGCACCGAAACGCCCTTGATATTCTGATTTACCGCTTCGCCGAGAATGTAGCCGATATCGCCGTTTCTCAATGCCTCTTTGAAGCGTTTTTTGCCTGTCGGATTGATTCTTTCGCCGATGATAACGGGATTTTTGCCGATTTCAACGGCGTGGGTGTATGATGAAATAACCGTCAGATTTTTCTTTTCGGGAAGTCTGAACGGCATGTCCTTTGTCTTTTCAACGGTTTTGCGGATGTATTCGGGCGTTGTTCCGCAGCAACCTCCGATTATTGTTGCTCCCGCCGAAACAATTTCACGCATGATATCCGAAAATTCATCTGCTCCGATGTCAAAAACAGTCTTTCCGTTTTCGGTTCTCGGCAGACCTGCGTTGGGGTTAACGATTATCGGAACGCTTGCATTTTTTGCGATTTCGGGAACGATTCCGAGCATTTGCTTCGGGCCGAGCGAGCAGTTGATGCCGATTGCGTCTGCGCCGAGACCTTCAAGCATTGCAACCATTGCGTCGGGATTTGCGCCCGTCATCAGCTTTTTGCTCTCATCATAAACGCAGGTTATGAACACGGGCAGGGAACAGCTCTCTTTTGCCGCAAGCAGAGCGGCTTTCGCTTCGTAGGAATCGTTGATTGTCTCAATCAGAATCAGGTCAGCGCCTGCGGACGCACCGATTTTAATTGTCTCCGAGAAAAGATCAACCGCTTCTTCAAACGGCAGATCGCCGAGCGGTTCAATCATTTTGCCCGTCGGGCCGATATCGAGCGCAACGAAAGCGTCATAGCCCTTGCAGGCGGTTTTGGCGTTGTTAACCGCCGCCGTAACGATTTCTGAAAGATTGTCGAATTTAAGGCGGTTTGCGCCGAAGGTGCAGGTGGTTATAATCTGCGCTCCCGCTTCAAGATAAAGGCGGTGCATTTCAAAAATTTTTTCGGGCTTTGTGATGTTCCAGCTCTCGGGATATTCCCCGGGTTTCAGCCCGTTTGCCTGAAGAAATGTTCCCGCTCCGCCGTCGCAGTAGGTGAT
>JBJEQD010000086.1:0-7716 GCA_051881575.1 Acutalibacteraceae bacterium
TAAGCTCCATCATTTCAGCCGTCAGCAGCCAGCCCTCGCCCATCTTGCAGCCGGGCCCGATGATTTTTGTGCATGTCTCCTTGATATGGGCATAGGTTGACGGAACGGTGAAATGTCCGTAAGCCTTTACAGCATCAAGCAAGGTGGTTTCGATTTTGGTGAGATACCAAATTGCAAACTGCATTGCAATCTTTTTAAGCTTGCTTCCGCCGTAGAGCTTGATATCTTCAAGTCGGTTATCGACCTTAAAAAGGAAGAAGCCGAGAAGGCCCGGAACCATAACCTCACAGCCCTGACCGAAAAGGAATTCTTCAAGGTGGTTGTTGGCAAGCGGAGAATATTTAACATAAATCTCGCCGACAACGCCGACCTTCGTTTTGACAATATTCTTAACGGGAACTTCTGAAAACGACTTTGTAATCTTGGGAAGATTCTTTTTCATTTCGCCGAAAGAATATCCCCTGCCCTTTTTGAACATCTCGCTGATATCGTCAATCCATTTCTGAACGAGCTTTTTGCAATCGCCCTCGTTCTGCTCATAAGGCTCAACCTGATTTTTAAGGAGCATAATCAGGTCGCCGTAGATAACTGCGGAAAGCATTTTAAGAGCCATTGAAATTCTGATTTTGAAACCGCTGTTTTTCTCAAGACCCGAAAGGTTAAGAGAAATAACGGGAACCTGCGGATAGCCCGCCTTTTTAAGGGCTTTTCTGAGCAGATGAATGTAGTTTGAAGCACGGCAGCCGCCGCCCGACTGAGTTATCATCAGAGCGGTTTTGTCAGGGTCATATTTTCCCGTGTTCAATGCGTCAATGAGCTGACCGATAACGAGCAATGCAGGGTAGCAGGTGTCGTTATGAACATATTTAAGTCCCTCGTCAACAACGGTTCTGCCGTCGTTTTTGAGAAGCTCAACCTTGTAGCCGTACTGAGAAAAAATATTGATAAGCAGAGAAAAATGGATGTCCGCCATATTGGGAGCAAGGATTGTATAATCCCGCATTTCTTTTGTAAATTCAACTCTGTCAGCAGTATTCATCAGTTATTCCTCCTTATCTTCCCGTGGCGGCAAACAGGCTTCTGAGCCTGATTTTAACCGCACCGGGGTTTGAAATTTCGTCTATTTTAATCTGAGTATAAATTTTACCGTCGCTTTCGAGAATGGTTCTCATTTCATCGGTTGTTATTGCGTCAACGCCGCAGCCGAACGAGACAAGCTGAACAAGGTTAACATCTTTATCGCCGAGCTTTGCAACATACTTTGCGGCGGCGTAAAGCCTTGAATGATAAGTCCACTGGTCAAGAACTCCCGTGGGGAACTTATTGACAAGCGGGCTGACGCTGTCCTCGGTTATAACCGTTGCTCCGCATTCGCAGATGAGCTTATCAATGCCGTGGTTGATTTCCTCATCAAGGTGATAAGGTCTGCCGCAAAGAACGATAACGGGTTTATCGTTTTCTTTAGCTTCCTTGAGATATTCCAAGCCCTTGAGGTGGATTTTTTTCATATAGTTATGATATTCGTCATAAGCCTTGTCTGAAGCATTTTTAACCTCGTCAAAGGAAATTGCGCCGAACTTATCGTTCAGAATGCCATGAATCTTCTTTGTGAAATCCTTCGGTCTGTGAAGTCCGAGATAATCATTCATAAAGTTGAGCTTTTTAAGCTCGCCGACATTTGAGCGGATAACCTCGGGATAATAGGCAACAACGGGGCAGTTGTAGTTGTTGTCGCCGAGCTTTTCATCAATGTTATAAGACATGCAGGGATAGAAAATATTCTTGACTCCCTGAGAGATGAGCGATTCGATGTGACCGTGAAGAAGCTTTGCGGGGTAGCAAACCGTATCGGACGGAATTGTATGCTGACCCGAAACATAAAGCTCTCTTGACGATTTTTCCGAAAGAGCAATTCCGAAGCCGAGCTGAGTGAAGAAGGTGTGCCAGAACGGAAGAAGCTCAAACATGTTAAGACCCATGGGCAGACCAATGGTTTCTCTCTTGCCTTCAACGGGTTTATATTCCGAAAGCAGTTCACGCTTATAATCGAACAGATTCTTGCCCTTATCTGCGTTTGACATTGCAATGGGCTTGCTGCATCTGTTGCCGCCGATGAAGCTTCTGCCCGAGCTGAAGGTGTTAACGGTCAGTCGGCAGTTGTTGCTGCACTTGCCGCAGGTTACAGCTTTAACCTTATGTTCAAAGGTTTTAAGCTCTTCGGCTGAAATGAGCGTGCTCTTTTCGGGCGCTCTTTCCATTGAATAAAGAGCCGCACCGTAAGCGCCCATGATGCCCGAAATGTTTGGACGGACAACATCTCTGCCGATTTCCTGCTCAAAAGCACGGAGAACGGCGTCATTAAGGAAGGTACCGCCCTGAACAACGATGTTCTTGCCGAGCTCGTCTGCACTTGCGGCTCTGATAACCTTGTAAAGTGCGTTCTTTACAACGCTGATTGAAAGACCTGCGGAAATATTTTCGATTGAAGCGCCGTCTTTCTGAGCCTGCTTAACGGATGAATTCATGAAAACCGTGCAGCGTGAGCCCAGGTCAACGGGTCTGTCGGCAAAAAGACCGAGCTTTGAAAAATCCGCAATATTGTAGCCCCAAGCGGCGGCAAAGGTTTGAAGGAATGAACCGCAGCCCGAAGAACATGCCTCGTTCAGGAATATGTTATCAATTGCGTTATTTCTGATTTTGAAGCATTTGATATCCTGACCGCCGATATCGATAATGAAATCAACATCGGGCTTGAACCTCTTTGCGGCGGTGAAATGAGCAACTGTTTCAACAAGACCGATATCAACCGCAAAAGCGTTTTTGATTATATCCTCGCCGTAGCCCGTAACTGCGCTTGACGCAACAACCGCATCGGGATATTCTCTGTAAAAATCTTCAAGGAACTGCTTGATAAGCGAAACGGGGTCGCCGTTGTTTGACATATAGCGGCTGCAAACGATTCTGCCGTCTTTATTGATAACCGCCGCCTTAACGGTTGTTGAGCCTGCATCAATGCCGATATAAAACTTTTCGCCCTTTTCAATCTTGCAGTTATCCTCGATTGAATCCTTTGCGTGGCGTGCTGAAAATTCGTCATATTCTTCTTTTGAAGTGAAAAGCGGCTTTGCTCCGAGATATTCTCCGCTCTCCTTTGCGTTCTTAATCTTCTCGGTTACGCTCTTTATATCAAGCGCAACGCCGTCCGACGAAAATGCCGCACCGAGCGCAACGAAATAAAGGCCGTTTTCGGGGCATGTTCCCGTAACGCCGAGACCCTTATCAAAAGCCTTTCTGAGCTCCGAAAGGAAATAAAGAGGTCCGCCGAGATAAACAACATTGCCCTCAATTCTTCTGCCCTGCGAAAGACCCGATACGGTCTGATTGACAACGGCAGTAAAAATACTTGCGGCAATATCGTTCTTTCTTGCACCCTGATTAAGCAAGGGCTGAATATCCGACTTTGCAAAAACACCGCATCTTGATGCGATTGAATAAATCTTCTCGTGAGTTTCGGCAAGTGAGTTCATCTCCGTCGGGTCAACGCCGAGGAGCGACGCCATCTGGTCAATGAATGCACCCGTGCCGCCTGCACAAGAACCGTTCATTCTGACCTCAACGCCGTTAGTGAAAAACAGTATCTTGGCATCCTCGCCGCCAAGCTCGATAACAGCGTCTGTTCCGGGCAAAAGCCTTGAAACGCTGACTCTTGTTGCATAAACTTCCTGAATAAAATCAAGACCGAGCGACTGAGCAAAGCCCATGCCCGCTGAACCCGAAACTGTCAGCGAAGCGTTTGCAAATTCGGGATGCTCGCTGACTATCTGCGAAAGCATCTTTGCGCTTTTTTCCGCTATTTTTGAATAGTGGCGTTCATACGCCTTATATACAATATTATAATTATCGTCAAGAGCAACGCATTTGAGCGTTGTTGACCCGACATCCATTCCTATTCTCATATCATCGTTCTCCCACACATATTAAGCATTTTTGCGGTTTTCTGCCTTTTCTTCATCGAGATTTTCAAGCATAAGGCGCTCAACCTCTCTGTAAAGCTTCTCGTTCGCTTCTTCAGTCGTCATATTGCCGACCTTAAAAGGCTCGCCGTAACGAATCGTCAGATTCTTGCTGCGGAATTTATAATCGCCCGTCAGACCGAACGGTACAATATAAGCGTCAGCCTTTTTAGCCATCGAAACACAGCCGAATTTAAAGGGCAGAAGGAATTTATCGGTCTTGTTGCGTGTTCCCTCGGGGAAAATTCCGATTGCTCCGCCTTTTTTGAGAACTCTCATTGCGGACATAACGCTTGCGATATCTTTTCTTGATCTGTCAACGGGAATGCAACCCGCAACTCTGAACAGCGGAGCAAGCTTGCCGTCAAAATACTCTTTCTTTGCCATATAATGAATCATTCTCTTGGTTGCGATAATCGTCAGGCACTGATCATAAACATGCTTATGGTTGCCTGCAATGATGATAGCAGAGTCTTTGGGAATCTTCTCAGCTCCGATAATTTTGGGGTTATAATAAAACTGAAACAGAGGGCGCATAAACGGAGTTAAAAGCTTATAGCCAAGCTCTCTGTCTTCGGGCTTCTTGGGTGATTTTTTGCTCATTTTTCAATTCCTGCCTTTCTGAGTTCGTCTGAAACGATATTCATAAGTTCGTTGTTTGATTTTTCAAGGTCATCCGAAACGGTTATCGGCTCTAAAAAGCGGATTTTAACGCTTCTTTCAAAAGCCTTGTACTTTCCCGATATAACAAAGGGAACGATTTTAGTGTTAGTGTCATGCGCCATTTTAACTGCGCCGAACTTAAACGGCATAATGATGTCGTCGGTTCTGTTGATAGTTCCCTCGGGGAATATTCCGATAAGCTTATCGTCGTTAAGATACATTTCGGCGGTTTCAAGAGATGCTTTGTCCTTTTGACGGCGGTTAACGGGAATAATGCCCAAGCCCTTGAAAAGAATCTTCAAAGGGCCTTTCATCAGCTCGTCCTTCGCCATGAAATGAACGCACCTTTTGGTTGCACAGCCGACAAGCAGGCAGTCGAGATTGTTCGTGTGGTTGCCTGCAAGAACTATTCTGCCGCCTTCGGGAATGTTGCGTTTGCCGACAATCGTTGGCTTGAAAACAGCCTTGAAGCAAGCGGCGGCAACGCCTCTGATTGCTCTGTAAAACAGCGGGTCTTTCATCTTTTGTCCTCCATTTGGTAAAATTGCACAAAAAGCAAGTTTGCTTTTTGACATAAAGGTTTCCATAAATAAAAAAAGCGGAGCCCGAAAGCTCCGCAATTCAATTAATTTATTATTTAATTCAAACTTTATCAAGCGTTCTGTCTTTTTTAACGGCGGTCAGCTTGAATCTGCCCGCTTTGATTTTCTTCATCGTGCTGTAACGGGCGCAATTCCTGATGATTTGTTGTTTAGCTTGCTCATCAATATCGATGCAGCTCATTACCCTGACATATTTGCTTATGGGATTGTTAGGTTTCATTCAAATCATTCCTTTCAAAGCTCAAGCTCTCGTTTGAGCATCTTGCGGCCGTACTGAAGCCGTTTTCTGACAGTCATTGGAGAAGTGTTAGTGATTTCGGCAATTGAGTTTGCTTTGTAGCCCTCAATATAATACAAATCAAGAACAATTCTGTATTTAGGCGGCAGCTTCATTATCAGCTCAAAAACATCTCTGTCATCGTCTCTGATGCCGATTTCACGCAGTTCATCGAAGTTCTCCGCCGCATGACGGCTGTTATATCGGCTGATGTTCTTGCTGACATTGGTTGCAACCTTAATAAGCCAAGCTTTTTCGTGATCGGAATCCTTAAACAGCGGAGCCTTGACCATATATTTCAGAAAAGTTTCCTGAACAGCATCCTCGGCATCCTGTTTATTTTCCAATATATTATAACAAATACGAAAAAGCATTTGACTGTATTTTTCAACGGCATATTCAACATGACGCAATTCGTCATTATACTGAGCAGTTACCGCACACACGGGCAACCATCCTTTCAGAGAGAATTGCTTCTCTATATATTAAAACACCCGAAATCACAAAAATGTGACAAAAAATTTATGAACAATTTGTAAACTTATTGATTTTTTTATAAGTGGTTTTGGATATTATTTATTTTATCACATTTATTTCATTCTAACAAGTGAAAAAAAGAAATTTTTGTGAAAACAAGTTGAATTATTAATATTCATGATATATAATCTTTGGCATGGATAAGATAAAAAATGAACAGATTTTAAATCAAATCAAAGGCGGACTCATTGTTTCCTGTCAAGCCCTGTCAACAGAGCCGTTGCATGACAGTTACATCATGAGCAAAATGGCTTATGCTGCGTTTCTCGGCGGTGCCGTCGGAATCAGAGCAAATACCGTTGTTGACATTGAGGCTATCAGAGAAAGAGTCAACCTGCCGATTATCGGAATTATCAAAGAAGAATACCCGGACAGCGATGTTTATATCACTCCGACAATGAAAGAGGTTGACGCTCTTGCCGAAATCGGCTGTGAAATCATTGCTCTTGATGCGACAGACAGGCTCAGACCCGGAGGGATAACCCTGACCGATTTTTTCAAAGAGGTCAGGAAGAAATATCCGAATCAGCTTTTCATGGCGGACACAAGCTGTTTTGAGGAGGGCAAGCTTGCTCTTGAGCTTGGCTTTGACCTGCTCGGAACAACCATGAGCGGCTACACTCCCTACACAAAAGGAACTCCCCTGCCCGATTTTAACCTCATGCGCCGTTACAGCTCTGAGCTCGGCGCAACTGTGATTGCAGAGGGCGGAATTTGGTCGCCCGACCAGCTTGTTGAAGCATTCAGATGCGGCGCTCATGCGGCGGTAGTCGGCACGGCAATAACAAGGCCGAGAGATATAACCCGCCGTTTTGTTAATGCCCTGGAGGAGCAGAAATGAAAATTCTTGCATTCGATATCGGCGGAACGGAGATAAAATACGCTCTTTGCGATGAAAATTTTAATCTCAGCGAGCAGAAAGCCGTTCCGACAAATGCAGAGGCAGGCGGCAAGGCAATAATAAGCCGTGTTGTTGAAATCATAAAAAGCTTTGACGGAATCGACAGAGTAGGCATATCAACCGCAGGTCAGGTCAACAGCTCCAAAGGCGAAATAATCTTTGCTTCCGACAACATTCCGAATTACACGGGAACAAAAATAAAAGAGACCGTTGAAGCCGGAACGGGCATTCCGACAGCGGTTGAAAACGATGTTAACTGCGCCGCTTTGGGAGAATCCTTATTCGGAGCGGCAAAGGGATATTCCGATTTTATCTGCCTGACCTACGGCACGGGAATCGGCGGCGGAATATTCATAAACGGTGAATTATACAGGGGCACCGCATTTGCCGCAGGAGAAGTCGGCCATATAATCACTCATGCGGGCGGCAGAAAATGTACCTGCGGAGGCGAGGGCTGCTACGAAGCTTATGCTTCTGCAAAAGCTCTTGTCAAATCGGCAGAAAAGCTTCTCTCCCGCCCCGTCAACGGCAAAGAAGTGTTTGAATGCTTTGATAACCCCGAAGTCAGAAAGCTGATTGACGGCTGGATTGATGAAATCGTCATTGGGCTTAAAAGCCTTATTTGTATTTTTAATCCGTCGCTTATTGTTCTCGGCGGCGGAATAATGAACGAGACTTATATTATTGATGAAATAAATAAAAGGCTTCAGTCGTCTCTCATGC
>JBJEQD010000087.1:0-7712 GCA_051881575.1 Acutalibacteraceae bacterium
ATAACAAGCTGGGAGGCAAAGCCGATGTCCTGTAATTTCGGAAATAACATAAAATTAACGATTTTCGGTCAGTCACATTCAGCCGCAATCGGCGCAGTTGTTGACGGACTTCCCGCAGGAATAAAGATTGATTTTGACAGAGTTGCCGCCTTTATGGCAAGGCGTGCGCCGGGTCAGAGTGAGCTTTCAACCCCCCGAAAGGAAGCCGACGAGGTTAAAATCCTCTCGGGCATTGTTGACGGAATGACCTGCGGCGCACCGATTTGCGCCGTTATCGAGAACACCAACACCCGTTCGGGCGACTATGATAAGCTTCGTGCTTTGCCAAGACCCTCTCACAGCGACTATGCCGCATTTATGAAGCATAACGGCTTCAACGATATCAGAGGCGGCGGCAATTTCAGCGGCAGAATGACTGCTCCGCTCTGTTTTGCAGGCGCAGTCTGCATTCAGATTCTTGAAAGCATGGGTATTTATGTCGGGGCGCATATCGCCTCGATAGGCAAGGCGGAAGATGACCGCTTTGACCCTGTTTCGGTCTGCAAGGCGGATTTTGATTCGATTCTTTCAAAGCCCTTTCCCGTTATCAATGACAGGCAGGGCGAATTTATGAGAAAAGAAATATATGATGCCCGAAGCAATGCCGATTCGGTCGGCGGAACGGTCGAATGCGCCGTTGTCGGCTTGAAAGCCGGAGTGGGCGACCCGATTTTTGACGGAATAGAAAACCGTATCAGCTCGGCAATTTTCGGAATCCCCGCAGTTAAGGGAATAGAATTCGGCTCGGGCTTTGAGGGAAGCAAAAAAAGAGGAAGCGAAAACAATGACGCTTTTGTTCTCCGTGACGGAAAAATCGTTACCGAAACGAATAATCACGGCGGAATCCTCGGCGGTATCTCGTCGGGAATGCCGATTGTTTTCCGCTGTGCGCTGAAGCCGACCCCCTCGATAGGCAAGGAGCAGAACACGGTAAACCTCGTCAGCGGCGAGGAAGAAAAGCTTGTTGTCGGCGGCAGGCATGACCCCTGCATCGTTCCGAGAGCCGTTCCCTGCATTGAAGCGGCGGCGGCATTGGTAATTGCTGATTATTTAATATAAATATAAAGAAAGAAGAAAGGTGCTTTAAACATGGATATCAGTCAGCTCAGAGCAAACATTGACAAAATCGACGGCGAGCTTACCTCACTTTTCCAGAAGAGAATGGAAACCGCCGCAGAAATCGCAAAATATAAGCAGGAAAATTCTCTGCCCGTTTTTGACAGAGAAAGAGAAAGGGATATTCTGAATGCCGTAACGGCAGGCGTTCCCGAGGAGCTTCAGGGCTACACAAAGACTCTTTATCAGACAATTTTCGACCTCAGCCGTTCATATCAGAAGAAGCTTATCAAGCCGCAGTCGTCTCTTTCAAAGAAGCTTGAAAAGGTAACCTCGGAAACTCCCTGCGAAAGACCCGACAGAGCGGTTGTTGCCTGCCAGGGCGTTGAGGGCGCATATTCGCAGTTTGCCTGCGACAAGATGTTCTCCTATCCCTCAATTATGTATTTTTCGGGCTTTGAGGAGGTGTTCAAGGCGGTTGACAGCGGACTTTGCCGCTACGGCGTGCTTCCCCTTGAAAACAGCACCGCAGGCTCGGTCAACAAGGTCTATGACCTTATGAATAAATATAAATTTTATATTACTCACAGCATAAAGCTGTTCATCGGCCACGCTCTGCTTGCCCCCGAGGGTGTTTCAATCGGCGAAATCAAGGAGATTTTCTCCCATGAGCAGGCAATTAATCAATGCTCAGACTTCATTGCTTCGCTCGGCGTTAAGGTCACGGTCTGCGAAAACACAGCCGCCGCCGCAAAGATGGTTGCCGACAGCGGCAGAACCGACTGCGCCGCAATCGGTTCAAAGGACTGCGCAGAGCTTTACGGCATGAAAGTCCTCAAAAGCGGCATTCAGAACACCGACAACAACTACACCCGCTTCATCTGCATTTCAAAGAAGCTTGAAATCTACCCCGGCGCAAATAAGACGAGCATTATGATGACCATTCCCCACAAGCCGGGCTCACTTTATAATATCATTTCAAGATTTGCCGCCCTCGGTCTTAACCTCACGAAGCTGGAGAGCCGTCCGATTCCCGGCAGTAATTTTGAATTCATGTTCTATTTCGATGTTGACGCATCGGTTTATTCCGATAATCTGAAGGCTCTGCTCAGCGAGCTTGAAAATGACGGCGAGCAGTTCAGCTATCTCGGCAGTTATTCGGAAGACTAAAGGGTGATTTTATGTTCGGTCTATTAGGCGGCAAGCTTTCGCATTCGCTTTCTCCGCAGATTCATTCACGCCTGTGCGACTATGAATACAGGCTGTTCCCGACGGAGCCTCGGGATTTGGATAAATTCTTTGCCGATAATTCTCTTGATGGCTTCAATGTCACTATTCCTTATAAGATTGAAGCGTTCAACCGCTGTGCCGAGCGCTCGGAGACGGCGGAAAAGGTCGGCAGCGTCAACACGGTTGTCCGCAGACCCGACGGCTCGTTTTACGGCGATAACACCGACTATTTCGGCTTTATGTATATGGCGAAAAAATGCGGGTGTGATTTTAAGGGCAAAAAGGTTCTTATTCTCGGCTCGGGCGGCGCAAGCCTGACGGTTAGCCATGCCGTTCGTGACGCAGGGGCGGCGCAGACGGTTGTTGTTTCCCGTTCGGGAGAGGATAATTATTCCAACATCAGCCGCCATTACGATGCGGATATCATCGTTAACACAACGCCTGTGGGTATGTATCCCAACAACGGCGAGCGGCTCATTGACCTTGAAAAATTCACCAAATGCCGCAAGGCTCTCGACCTTATCTATAACCCTGCAAGAACGGTCTTTCTGCTTGACGCTCAAAGGCTCGGCATTGATTGCATCAACGGGCTTTACATGCTCGTTGCTCAGGGGCTTCGTGCCGCCGAGATATTCACGGGCAAGAGCATTCCGCTGAGCCGTATCGATGAAATTTATGATGAGATAATCAAAGAACAGAAAAATATCGTGCTTGTCGGTATGCCCGGATGCGGAAAATCGACCGCCGCCGCTCTGCTTTCCGAAAAGACGGGCAGGGAGTGCGTTGATACCGACGCTCTCGTTGAAGCGGGCGGAGAAAAAATACCCGATATCTTTGCAAAATACGGCGAGGAGGAATTCCGCCGCCGTGAGACCGAGGCGGTTCGGCTTGCGGGCAAGGATAAGGGCAAAATCATCGCAACGGGCGGGGGAGCGATTCTCAGACCCGAAAATCGTATTGCTTTGAGAGAAAATTCAACCGTAATCTTCCTCAAAGCCCCGATTGAAGCCCTTGCGACCGACGGCAGACCCCTCTCCGAGAGCGAGCAGGCGCTCAGAAAAATGTATGAGCGCAGGCTTCCGCTTTATCTTGAAACGGCGGATTATGCCGTTGAGGTTGACCCGAACCCCGAAATAACAGTCAGGAGGATATGCGAATGCGTTTGCTTGTAATAAACGGCCCGAACCTTAATATGCTCGGCGTGAGAGAACCCGATATTTACGGCAAAAACACCTACGCCGACCTTTGCGGAATGATTGAAAGCTACGCCGCCGAAAAGGGCGTTGAGGTCAAGCTTTTTCAGTCGAACCACGAGGGTAATATTGTTGACGAAATCCAGGCGGCTCTCGGCAGATTTGACGGAATCATCATCAATCCCGCCGCCTACACCCACACGAGCGTTGCGATTCTTGACGCATTAAAAGCCGTTGCGCTCCCTGCGGTTGAAATCCATATTTCCGATGTCAGCGCAAGGGAGAGCTTCCGCCAAATTTCATACGCCGGCATGGCGTGCGAAAAATCTTTCATCGGGCTCGGCTTTGAAGGCTATCTCAGAGCGATTGACTACCTGACAGAAAAATATTCATAATTTTATCGGCTGCTCGGCAGATCCCCGTTTGAGGGATTGTTGAGCAGCTTTCCGTTTTCATCGAAGCGTGAGCCGTGGCACGGGCAGTCCCAAGAATGCTCATGCGGATTCCATTTAAGTGCACAGCCGAGGTGAGGGCATCGCTTTTGAGAAAATGAAAGCAGATTTGTGACGGCTTCAAAGGCGTTAACGGCAAGCTGAGCGTGCAGAATTGACCTTGACGGAGAGAAAACCGCCGCATATGGATTTTCTTTTCCGAGAAGCATATCCGAAATAATCGCCGCAGCCGCCATTGAGGAACTCATTCCCCATTTGTTGAAGCCCGTTGCAACAAAAAGATTTGCAGTGCGCTTTGAATACCGCCCGATATACGGCACGCCGTCAAGGCTCATGCAGTCCTGCGCCGCCCAGCGGAAATTCTCTTTGCAGGCGGGATAATGATTTGCCCGAAAGCTTTCAAGCTCCTGCCATGCCGTGCCGGGCTTGCCCGTTCTGTGCGCTCCCCCGCCGATAAGCAGAGAATCCCGATAATTTCTGAATGACATTCCGTTCTCTGCTTCGTCAACATACATTCCTCCGAGGTCAGGGGCGTTTTTGACGGAAATTACATATGAACGGCTCTGATAAAGCTTCAGATAATATGAACCGTGCTTGTTGATGAACGGAAAATGCGTTGCAACAACAAAATTTTCGGCGGTGATACTGCCGCAGTCGGTTATCGCCCGATTATCTCTTATTTCAAGCACCCTTGTATTTTCAAATATTTTAATGCCATTAACCGCATGAGAAAGGAATTGCAGGGGATTAAACTGAGCCTGATTATTAAACCGAACCGCTCCGACGGTTGAAAACGGCAGAGGAAGCTCCTTTTCAAATTCGGCGTTGAAGCCGAGCTTTTCAAGGGCGGTTATTTCTTTTTCAAGCATTTTTTGATCATCAAGGGAATAAACGAACGCCGGGAGCCTTTCAAAGCCGCAGTCGATATTCCGGCTCATCTCTGCAAAATCCTCAATAGCCGCTTCGTTGGCGTTCAGATACATTTTTGCCTTTTCTTCGCCAAAAAGCTTAATCAGCCTGTCATAGATAATACCGTGCTGAGAAGTGATTTTGGCGGTTGTGTTTTCGGTAACTCCACGGCAGATTCTGTCTGCCTCGGCAATAACGCAGTCAACTCCCGCCTCTTTCAGCTTGCAGGCGCAGAAAATGCCCGCAATACCGCCGCCGATAATCAGAACATCGGTTTTTATATCTCCGCTGAGTTTTTCGTATTTCGGCAATTCCGAGTGTTTTATCCAAATTGATTCCATAACATCACCGAAATTTAGTATGCGTCTGAAAACCGATTATATTATTTTAAATGCTTACGGCAATGAGAATAATGAATAAAAATGTCGCATTTTCTGAACTTAATCCAAAAATGTGCGTATTTGTCAACTTTTTTGGGAATTTTTGTAAATTTCTCTTGCTTTTTAAGATGAATCATGTTATAATTTCACATGAGAGAAAAACTTTTCAAAAGTTATGGAAATACTTTCGGAAAAGCATCTGAAAATATTTTTGAGAACGGCAGGTGATATATGTTGATTGATTTTGAAGCGGCTGAGAGAATAGCCCTCAAATACTATAAAAGCGTATATCACTATTGTTTTGTGAAGCTGCAGGATCAGCATACAGCCGAGGATATAACACAGGATGTATTTTTGTTTTTCCAGCAAAAGTCTCCCGAACTCTCTGAGGATAAAATCGGCAATTGGCTGATTTCGGTTGCAAGCAAAAAGGTTATGGATGAATTCAAGGCAAACAGAAAGCGGCCGAAAGATGAGGTTTATGAAGATATTCCCGACCTTGAAGCAGAGCGTCTTTTGTCCGAGGTTGAATATTCCGTTGAGATAACCGAAGATGAGATTTCAAGAGCCAGAAATAAAATATTCAGTCTGCTGTCGCCGGAGGAAGCTGCGCTGTTGAAAGCCGTATATGAGGAGCACAGAAAATACTCCGAAATTGCAGAAAGCGAAAACATTTCCGAAAACGCTCTGAGAATCAGGATAAGCCGCCTGAAAGCAAAAGTCAAGGCAATGGCGGAGGTTGCGTTCTTAGCTTTGCTGATTTTGCTCTCAAAATTGTAGCAGAAAAAACTTTTTTTCAAAAAATTTTAAAAAATTATGAAACAATTCACGATTTTCGCCATTATATAATGAGGAGGTAAATTGTTTCTTTCAAATTTTTTAACAGGAGGTGACAAAAACCATGGGGATTAACAATGAATACGACCTTACAAAAGCCGGCATCATAAAGAAGCTGGAAGCGATCATTGATTCGGAGCTCAGCAAGCCATACGAAGAAATCGACCCAAGTCTTGTAGACGAATGTGTTAATTTCCTCATGGAACTGAGAGAAGAAAAAGGCCTTACAGATGAAGAAATATTAATCAAAGTTGAAGCGATTCCTTTTGTCGGCAAAAAGGCTTCAAGTGAATCGCAAAAGAAGAAAAAACCCGGCATCAGAAAAATTTTGCCCTTAGCGGCAATCCTCATTATTATTGCAATGCTGGGCAGTATCGTTGCCTCATCGTTCGGCACGGGCGCTCCCGATGTTCTCCGCAGAATAGGACATGCAATCGTAGAAATGTTCAACGGAGAAAGGCGGGAAGTCGGCGAAATAACAATAGTCAAGCCCGATTCATCGGAAGAATACGGAACAGTTGAGGAGTTGCTTGAAAAAGAGCATATTCATATTCTTTATCCGACTTATCTGCCGCAAGAATCAAAAATAGAAAAGATATTTTTATCAGAAACGGACGGTAATACGGAATTATCTTTTGAAATCAGCGGCACTGTTTCATTCGGAATATATCTTGACTGTGAAATAACCGAGGAAGAAGAAAAGGCATATAAAGAAAGAGAGACCGTCAACGGTATTCCCTGCCTTATTACATATGCCTCGGACTGGGCTCAGGCTGTGTTTGAACATAACGGCAACAAATATACTGTCGGCGACGATGATTATGGCGAATTAATCAAAATAATTGAAAATCTTGAGGAGGTAAAATGTAATGAAAACTAAAAAAATAGTATCTTTGATTATGGCAATGATTCTTGCAATCTGTTCTTTCTCAATTTCCGCCTGCGCCGACAAGGCAGAGGAGGCGTCGGTTAATCACAACCATGAGATTGAATATGTTTTCCCGGAGGGAACGCCCGACAGCGTTAAAGAAAAAATCATAAACGGCTTTGAGGGAAACGGCGAAACCGCATCCACTTACGGCCTTACCTGCACTCTGTTCGGTCATGACACCGAAAGCACACTTATCTACACAATCACTCACAGAAAAAAAGCGGATTCACCCCGCTGCCTGAAAGAATATTTCAACTGCATAACCTGCAGCAGATGCGATTATTTTGAGTCAAATCGTATCAGATGGGAATATATTGTTTGCTGCCCCGAAGACTAAAATAATAATTCGCCCGCCTCACTGCTTCGGCAGGGAGGCGGGCGGTTGCTATTCAGCAAACAAACTGCATATCTGAAATTTTTAAAATAATGAAATATTGCTGACGCAATATGAAATAATTTACTCCGTAAATTATGAAATTTTCTGCTCACGCAGAAAGTGAAATGAAATCCACCCACCGCCGCAGCGATTTCATACGCCGCAGGCGTATTTCACATTGCGAAGCAATATTTCACCCACCTGAAAGGTGGATTTCATTGAAAAAGACGATTGCTTTCGCAATCGTCTTTTTCTGGCGGAGAAGGGGAGACTCGAACTCCCGCGCCGGTTACCCGACCTACGCCCTTA
>JBJEQD010000088.1:0-7638 GCA_051881575.1 Acutalibacteraceae bacterium
ATACAGTCCTTGGAGAGGGACTTTAATAACTACTACTTTATTATACGAGGAGTGACTTGAGCTATGGATACGATTATACAAGCCATAGAGGATTGGTTTCGGAACATTTTAACCGAAGGAATAATAACCAACCTCACAGGCTTATTCGACCAAGTTAATGAAAAGGTCGGCGAAATCTCAGGTCAGGTCGGCTCAACTCCACAGAATTGGAATGCCGCAATATTCAATATGGTACAGAACCTATCGGAAAATGTTATGGTTCCGATTGCAGGCGTAATTCTCGCTATTGTAATGACCCTCGAACTGATACAGATGATTGTTGAAAGAAACAACTTTCACAATGATGTTGATACATTTCAGTTTTTTAAATGGGCATTTAAAACGGCGGGAGCTGTTCTGATTGTTACAAACACATGGAATATTGTTATGGCGGTGTTTGATTTAGGTCACGAAATTATCGTTGATTCTGCGGGAATAGTCATCGGCGACACATCAATTGATATGTCGCTGTTTTTAACAGACCTTGAAAGTAAACTCGCAGCAATGAGCATAGGCGGTTTGCTCGGATTGTGGATGCAGTCCGGAGTAGTAAAACTGTGTATAGGAATACTGCAAATCTGTATTCTTGTAGTTGTATTCGGAAGAATGATTGAAATATATCTTGTAACTTCCGTTGCTCCAATTCCTATGGCTACGATGATGAATAAAGAAAGCGGACAGATGGGGCAGAATTATCTGCGGAATCTGTTTGCACTTGCATTCCAGGCATTTCTTATCATCGTTTGTGTTGCGATTTATGCCGCCCTAGTCGAAAACATAACAGTCACCGACGATATTTCCTACGCAATATGGACATGCATGGGATATACCGTTCTGCTTTGTTTCAGCCTTTTCAAAACCGGGTCACTTGCAAAATCTATCTTTAATGCTCATTGACGGAAAGGAGAAATATCGTGGCTTATGTTCCCGTGCCCAAGGATTTAAACGCCGTCAAGACAAAGGCTATGTTCAATCTTACGAAACGTCAGCTTGTCTGTTTTGGCGGCGGTGCTGTAATCGCCATCCCCCTTTTCTTCCTTTTGAAATCATTTGTCAATGTCAGTGCGGCAGCTATCGTAATGATATTGGTTATGGTGCCGTTTGTTCTTCTCGGAATATACGAAAAGAACGGTCAGCCTTTTGAAAAGGTAGTAAGGAATATGGCGGAGGTTTTGTTTGTAAAGCCGAAACAGCGACCTTATATGACTAACAACTATTATGCCCTTCTCGAAAGGCAGGATAAGTTAGATAAGGAGGTTGAAGCGATTGTCAGCAAACAGAAAAATGACTAAAGAACAGCAGAAACAGATTGATGCTGCTGTTGCCAGAGCAAAACACAAAGATAAAAAGCAGATGTCGGCTCAGGACAGTATTCCGTTTCAGCGGATGTTCAAAGACGGCATCTGCCGTGTAACAGATAACTATTACACAAAAACCGTTAAGTTTCTTGATATTAATTATCAGCTTAACAGCAATGAGGATAAAAACGCCATATTTGATTCCTGGTGTGATTTCCTCAACTATTTCGACTCATCGGTTAAATTTCAGCTTTCGTTTATTAATCTTACGGGAGCAAAAGAAATCTATTCCGATAACATAACAATTCCCGTTCGTGGAGATATGTTTGACGGTATCGCAATCGAATATCAGAACTTTCTCCGTGAACAGCTTGCAAAAGGTAATAACGGTATAACAAAAACCAAATATCTTTCATTTGGTATTGAAGCAACATCGCTGAAGCACGCAAAGCCCCGTCTTGAGCGTATCGAATCAGATATTATCAACAACTTCAAAAAGTTAGGTGTTATAGCCACTCCCATAAACGGAAGGGAAAGGCTGAAGATAATGCACGGTATGTTCCATACCGACGAAAAGACGCCTTTCAATTTTTCTTGGGATTGGCTTGCTTCTTCCGGACTGTCGGTAAAAGATTTTATCGCTCCGAGTTCGTTTGAGTTCGCAAACGGCAAAAACTTCGGTATAGGTAAAAACATCGGCGCCGTTTCATTTTTGCAAATCCTTGCTCCTGAACTCAATGACCGAATGCTTGCAGATTTTCTGGACATGGAATCAAATGTCGTTGTATCAATGCACATTCAGTCAGTTGACCAAGTTAATGCAATTAAAACGGTAAAGAGAAAAATTACCGACTTGCAAAAGATGAAAATTGAAGAGCAGAAAAAGGCGGTTCGTGCAGGCTATGACATGGATATAATTCCATCTGACCTTGCAATATATAACACTGAAGCAACGAAACTTCTTCAGGACTTGCAGAGCCGAAACGAGAGAATGTTTTTGCTCACCTTTATTGTTCTCAATGTTGCCGATACAAAGCAGAAACTTGAAAACAATGTATTTCAGGCAAGTTCGATAGCTCAAAAATATAACTGTCAGCTTGTTAGGCTTGATTTCCGTCAGGAACAAGGACTTATGAGCAGTTTACCTCTTGCATACAATCAAATCGAAATTCAGCGGGGCTTGACAACATCAAGCGTCGCTATTTTTATTCCCTTCACAACGCAGGAGCTGTTCCAGACAAGCAAAGAAGCACTTTACTGCGGTATTAACGCATTGTCGAACAATCTGATAATGGTTGACCGTAAGCTGCTTAAAAATCCCAACGGTCTTATTCTCGGCACTCCCGGTTCGGGTAAATCTTTCTCGGCAAAGAGAGAGATTTCAAATGTTTTCTTCGTAACGGATGACGACATTATCATATGCGACCCCGAATCCGAGTACGGGGCGTTGGTTGAAAGGCTTGACGGGCAGGTTATAAAGATTTCACCAACATCTGAGGATTTCATAAACCCGATGGACTTAAATCTTAACTATTCGGACGATGAAAACCCGTTGACGCTCAAATCCGATTTTATTCTTTCTCTGTGCGAACTTATCGTTGCAGGCAAAGACGGATTACAACCTGTTGAAAAAACAATCATCGACCGTTGTGTCCGCCGTGTATATACGGAATATCTTGCAAATCCCGTTCCCGAAAATATGCCCATTCTTGAAGATTTGTATAACGAACTGCGTAAGCAGGAAGAAAAAGAAGCACAGTATATTGCTACTGCTCTTGAAATCTATGTTACGGGTTCACTCAATGTTTTCAACCACCGCACGAATGTTGACATTCGCAGCCGAGTCGTAAGCTATGACATTAAGGAACTCGGCAAACAGCTCAAAAAAATCGGAATGCTCATCGTTCAGGACCAAGTGTGGAACCGTGTTACTGTAAACCGTGAAGCTCACAGAGCTACCCGTTACTATATTGACGAAATGCACCTTCTGCTTAAAGAGGAACAGACGGCGGCATATACGGTTGAAATATGGAAACGATTCAGAAAATGGGGCGGTATTCCCACGGGAATAACACAGAATGTCAAAGATTTGCTCTCATCAAGAGAAATTGAAAATATCTTTGAAAACTCTGACTACATATATATGCTGAATCAGGCTTCCGGCGACAGGCAGATTCTCGCAAAACAGCTCAACATTTCCCCTCATCAGCTTTCATATGTAACTCAATCGGGCGAAGGTGAAGGGCTTATCTTTTATGGGAGTACCATTTTACCGTTTACAGACCGTTTCCCGAAAGATACGGAACTGTATTCGATTATGACAACAAAGCCGCAGGAAAAAGCGGACTGATACTTTACTGTAAGGAGTTAAAAAACATGAAAAACGGAAATATTATCAGATGCACTTTTGAATCAAAAAACTTCGGAGATATTCGTGTCATTTATGACAATAACGAGGTTTATTTCAGCGCCAGAGATGTTGGCTCAGCTTTCGGTTTCAGAGAACCCACCAAATGCGTAAGCAAGTATTGCAAAGCAATTCACCGTTACCGTCACGAAACATCCGGTGGTATGCAGACACTGAATTTCATCGACTATATGGATGTCATTCATCTGTATAAATATTCAAAGGAAGAAAATGCGAACGACCTTCTTGCGTATCTCGCAAGAATTTGTATCGCTCTTAAAGAGGCGGATATGACGGTTCCCGAGTTACTTCCCGAAGAAAGCGGATACATCAACGATGAGTTCATCGATGACGCATACGATGAAAGCGACGATTACTGTGATGACTGCGATTGTTATGATGATTGCTATTGCGACGGTGACTGCGACAGTTGTGACGAATGCTTTGATTGTGATGAAACCGAGAAATACGATGTACCCGTTTTTGACATTGAAAAGGTTCTCGAAGAAATCGGCGATATGGTTCGCTCATTTGAAGAAAAATACGGTGTTCTTATTGCAGTTGAAGGTATTTACAGCGAATATCCCAGCGGCGAAAGACACAGAGTGGCTTGACCCGTTAAAGGGGGACTTTTATGAGTAAACGAGTACCGAAACTGCAATTTACCGATGAAGAACTGAAAGCTCCCAAAGTTAAGAAAGCTGCCGAAAAAGCAGAAAAAGCTGTAAAAAGGCTTGAAAAAGAGGAAAAGAAAATACCCAAAAGGGTTTTCCATGAGGATGTGGATAAACCCAAGCCCTCGTCCAAGCTGACAAGCGAAATCAAAAAAGCTCCGGTTAGTGCTGCTTCTGCAACGGTTCACAAAAAGATCTCCGAATCGGAAGATGAGAATGTCGGTGTTGAGAGTGTTCATAAGATTGAGCAAGGTGTTGAAGGTGCGGTAAGAACGGGAACCCGAATTGAAAAAAGCCGTAAACTTAAACCGTACCGTGAAACCATCCGTGCCGAGAAAAAGGCTGATAAAGCCAATATGGATGCTCTTAGCAAGCAATCGCAAGAACAAAACCCACAGTTTTCATCAAATCCGTATTCAAGATGGCAACAAAAAAGAGCAATAAAGAAAGAATATGCAGCAATGAAAACGGCGCACAGAGAAGGTGCGACAGCTTCTGAAACTGCATCGGCTACCGCAAAAATTGCTCAAAACGGCAAAGAAGCAGCAAACAGAATCAAAGATTTTGCGGTTCAACATAAAAAAGGGGTATTAATAGCAGGCGGCGTTGTTCTCGCCGTCCTGCTTGTTTTTTCCATGTTTTCATCAGCAACCGTAATGGTTCAGTCGGGTGTTGGCGGACTCAGCCTTACAAGTTATCCGAGTACCGATGAAGCTATGAAGCAGGCTGAAGAACGATATTCGGCACTTGAAAGCACATTAAAAAACACAATTGATAATTATGAAAGCACACACGGCTATAACGAATATCATTTCACCGTTGACGAAATATATCACGATCCGTATGTGCTTTTATCAGCTCTAACCGCTTTGCATAAAGGCGAATGGACAATTGACCAAGTTGAGGGCGATATTCAAACTCTGTTTAACAAGCAGTATACACTTACGGAAAAAGTCATAACAGAAGTCAGATACAAGGAAGAAACACGCTACAAAATTGAATGGTATGTTGATGACGAAGGAAATCTGATACCTCAATTGGTTTCATACAAGGTTCAGGTATCATATAACTACTACATATGTTATGTGACTTTGAAGAACAACAATCTTTCTCACATTCCATCGCAGATTATGACGGAAGACGAGCTTGAACTGTATTCGGTATATATGGCTACTCTCGGTAACCGTCCTGACCTTTATCCCGACTCCGAATATGTTGACAGATATTACAACACGGAATATGAGGATTATGAGATTCCCGAATCGGCTCTGGCAGATGAACGGTTTGCAGCAATAATCGCAGAAGCAGAAAAATATCTCGGCTATCCTTATGTTTTCGGCGGCAGCTCACCATCGACATCATTTGACTGTTCGGGATTCGTTTCGTGGGTATATAACCATTACGGTTGGAATATCGGCAGACCGACGGCACAAGGTCTTTATGACATCTGCACTCCCGTTTCGTCTGTAAATGTTAAGCCCGGTGATCTGATATTCTTTGAAGGCACTTATGATGCAGGCAGAACCGTCACACATGTCGGCATTTATGTCGGCAACAATATGATGCTTCATTGCGGAGATCCGATACAGTATGAGTCGCTCACAAAACCATATTGGCAGGAACATTTTTACGCATACGGCAGGCTGCCAGACTTATAATAATATTTGTTTAAAAATTGCACGAAAGTATTGATTTTTTGCATACTTTCGAGTAAAATATAAACAAGCGAGGTGGTTTTGTGAAATATTATGATGATTTGCTTCAAATGAAAATCTTTCATTATGATGATATTGTAAAATTGACCGGCAATGATAACACGGCTAAATCGGTACTTCGGCAATATACTCAAAAGGGTTATATCGCTTTGATAAAAAAAGGATTATATGTTGCAATCAATATTGTTGATAAAGAACCTGTATCAAACAAATTTGCAATAGCTTCACAGCTTACGCCGTCATCTTTCGTTTCACATCATTCTGCATTTGAATACTACGGATACGCCAATCAAGTATCATATGATGTTACAGTAACATCCGAAGAAAGAATAACTCCCTTTGAATTTAACGGTAGGTATTATCGCCGAATTGCTCCAAGCATAAAAAGCGGAATAATAAAACAATCAGACGGAGTTTGGGTTTCGGATATTGAGAGAACTGTTCTTGATTGCATAAATCTGTTTGAAAAAAATATGGGATTTGAAGAACTGATTAATTGTATATCTGCGGTTCCTATGCTGAACGAACAAATACTTTTAAAATATCTTTGGGAGTATGACAAAAACTTTCTTTATCAGAAAACAGGGTTTATACTTGAACACTTCAAAAAAGATTTAGATTTAAGTGAAGGCTTTTTTGAAATATGTAAAACAAAGTCAGGAAAAAGTTCAAGATATTTATTGAAAGATATTGACAAAAGCAGCGCAAAAACCTGCTCTAAATGGCGGTTAACCATTCCCCCAAATATATGGAAAAATATGATGAACGGAGGATACGATAATGCCGATATATGATATGTTATGTGGCTTTGAAGAATAACATCTTTCTCATATTCCATCGCAGATTATGACGGATGAGATTCCCGAATCGGCTCTGACAGATGAAAGGTTTGCAACAATAATCGCAGAAGCAGAAAAATATCTCGGCTATCCTTATGTTTTCGGCGGCAGTTCACCCTCTATATCATTTGATTGTTCGGGATTCGTTTCGTGGGTATATAACCATTGTGGCTGGAATATCGGCAGACCTACTGCACAGGATCTTTATGACATTTGCACTCCCGTTTCGTCTGTAAATGCTAAGCCCGGTGATCTGGTATTCTTTGAAGGCACTTATGATGCAGGCAGAACCGTTACACATGTCGGCATTTATGTCGGCAACAATATGATGCTTCATTGCGGAGACCCAATACAGTATGAATCGCTTACCAAGCCATATTGGCAGGAACATTTTTACGCTTACGGCAGAATGCCAAATCCTTAGTAAAAACTTGATAAGTGCCGAAAATGCAGGAGTGTTACGCATAATTCATATATAAAATGCAGTTTTTGTTGACAATTATCCTATTTGTGGTATAATTAGTGCGAGTTTTGATTATCATATATGAGGGAGTGTTGGCAAATGAAACGAACATTGACAGAAGCTTTATTGTCTTGGAAAAACGATCCCGAAAAAAAGCCCTTGATTATTAAAGGTGTCAGACAGTGTGGAAAAACATATCTGCT
>JBJEQD010000089.1:0-7595 GCA_051881575.1 Acutalibacteraceae bacterium
TCAGGCGAAAATAGACCGTTTTAAACCATATCGGGTTCGACTCCCATCACCTTATGGACGGCAGTTCAACCGCAAGCCTTGAGGATTCAAGCGATTTCTGCGTGGGCGGTTCAAGATGCGCCGTCAGAGTCTACGAAAGATTCAGCTACACGGGCAGTAACCGTGTAAGCCTGAGCGTTACTCTTTTTCAGGCTGACGGGTTTCTTTTTGTTTCGGCAATCGCTTCGGGCGGAAGCCAAGCGGTTCTGTTCAAAATAAACACTTTCGGCGAAGAAGCGTTTCTTAACACGCTTTCGGCAGAGCTGAAAAACTATATCATCTGACATAATTATTCAAAAAACAGATTACGGGTTGATTTCGCCCGTAATCTGTTTTTATTTTTAATATCTTTTAACTTTCATAAGCCTTGCGGAATTGATAACGCAAATTATCATTGTTCCGACATCGGCGAAAATAGCCGACCACATCGGCGCAATTCCCGCAATTCCGAGGGCGATAACGATGAATTTAACGACTATCGCAAAAGCAATGTTGGATTTCAGAATCCTCATTGTCCGCTTGCTCTGATAAATAGTATCGGAAAGCCTTGAAAGATCGGAATTCGTGAGAATAACATCTGCCGCTTCGCCCGCCGCCTGAGTTCCGAGACCCATTGCAACGCCGACATCCGAGGCGGCAAGAACGGGGGCGTCGTTGATTCCGTCGCCGACATAGATAACACCCTTTGAACCCTGCTTGATTTCTTCAAATTCCGAAAGCTTTTCATCGGGCAAAAGACCGCTTTTATATTCGTCAACGCCGCATTGCCCGCAGACCTTTTTCGCCTGCTCTGCGCTGTCTCCCGTCAGAATAACGGTTTTTGTTATGCCGAGCCTGCGTAGCTTTCCGACTGTTTCAGGCGCAGTATCTCTGACCTCGCCGTCAATTTCAATCGCTCCGACCGCCTTTCCGTTAAGCGCAACATAAACGGGAGCTTTCGGCAGAGAAGAAATATCAATTTCTCTGCCGGTCATAAGGCGTTCACCGCCGCAGAGTATGCTGCCCTCGGGAGCCTGTGCGCCCGTGCCGCCGCCTGCAATTTCCGTAAATCCGTCAACGCCCGAAATATCGGTTTCGCCGTCTTCGGCAACAATCGCCTTTGCAATCGGATGAGTTGAATAATATTCGCATTTTGCCGCAAGGGAAATAACATCTTCTCTTGTATAGTTTTCGCAGGTAAATACTTCGCCGACTCTCAATTCGCCCGTTGTCAGCGTTCCAGTTTTGTCAAAAACAACGGTATCCGCCTTTGCAAGAGCCTCGATATAGCGGCTCCCTTTGATTATCATTCCGTTTTTAGCCGCCGCTCCCATTGACGAGAAGAACGCAAGCGGAGCGGACAGTACAACGGCGCACGGGCATGAAGCCACAAGCAAAATCAGGCTTCTGTAAATCCAGCTTCTCCATTCCCCCGTTATCAGCGACGGAACAACGGCTATGAGCACCGCCGCCGCAATAACCGCCGGGGTATAATATTTCGCAAAGGTTGCAACCGCTCTCTGAGCCTCGCCTTTTTTCTGAGCCGCCTGCTCAACCATTTCAACGATTCTCGCCGCAGACGACTGCGCTCTTTCAGCGCTCGCCTGGATTTTAACGGTTGCGCTGCCGTTTATCATTCCGCTGCGGAGAAGCGAACCCTCTCCGAAATGAACAGGCAGGCTTTCGCCCGTCAGAGCCGAAGCGTCAGCCTCGCCCTCTCCGTCAACAACAACGCCGTCAACAGGCACGGTTTCGTGAGGCAGAACCGCAACGGTATCACCGACCTTTATCTGTTCCGCATCAACCTTTTTCAGCGTTCCGTCGGGTAAAACAAGATTCGCCGTGTCGCTGACTATCCCGAAAATTGCTTCAATCGATTTTCGGCTTCTGTCGCTCGCAAAGTCCTCCATAAGCTCGCCGATTCTGAAAAGCACGGAAACAACCGCCGCTTCAAAATATTCGCCGAGCAGAAACGCCGCAACAACGGCAATAACAAGCAAAATTGATTCGTCTATTTTGAATTTAGAGAGTGATTTAATCGCATTCACGAAAACGGGCATACCGCTTATCAGAATTACGGCGGTCAGAATAATGTTTCTGACGGTAGAACCGAAAAACGGCAAAAATGAAATTCCGATAGCCACGGCGCAAAGAACGGTAATGATTATCGGCAAAGCCTTGTTTTCGTCTTTTTCATGTTCATGGCACCGGTTGCAGCCGCAGGTTTCAATTTCGGGATGTGCGTGTTCATGCTCATGCCCGCATTGGCAGGCGTTTTCTTTCTCTTTCATAATTTTTCACACCTCACTTATGAAGAACATGCTCAAGACCCGCCTCGAGAATTTCTCTGACATGGTCGTCATCGAGCGAATAATAAACCGTTTTGCCCTCACGCCTCGGTCTGACAAGCCCCGAGGAACGGAGAATGCGGAGCTGATGAGAAACGGCGCTCTGCCCCATGTCAAGATGCTCCGCAAGATGGAGCACGCACATTTCCCCCGCTGTTAAGGCGGTCAGGATTCTGATTCTCGTGCTGTCGCCGAAAACCTTAAACAGCTCCGACAAATCATAAAGCACTTCAATGTTAGGCTCCTCGGACTGATTTATTGCATCGCAGATATGCCCTTTAACAAGCTTTTGATCTTTCATACGGATTTCTCCTTTCGTAACATATGAACATATATTCATATGTTGGTTTTATTATATTCCAAAGTATCTGTTTTGTCAAGACTTTTTTAATTCAATCCAAAATTTGACGAAATAATTGATATTTCGCTCACTGCTGTCAGTTTTTTTGTGAGAATTAACAATAAAATGCTTTAAAACGATTGACTATTGCAGCAAAAGTCTATATAATTAGTATAAAATAATTGTTTTTATTTAACACATTGTATTCCGAGGTTGAAATGATGAAAAAAGTTTTTTCTCTGCTTCTGTGCGCTCTTATTTTGTTTTCAGTCTCCGCCTGCGGCGATAGTTCCGATAAAACGGCGGATTCTCAGGCTCTTGCGGCGGAAAGCTTTGTCGGCGAGGGTGAAAAAACCGTCCTGCGCTCTCTTATCAGCGCAAACGCATTTTTTGCCGATGAGGTTTTTGTTACAAATCACCTGCCCGTGAATTTAAAAGCCGTCAAAGAAACGGCGGACGGCAAATTTGCGCCGGTCGTTTCAGACAAAATCGGTTCTTTTGATGACCTTAAAAACATGCTTGAAGCCACCTACACCGCCGATATCGCTCAGGAACTTTTGAATGAGAATAAATATATTGAAATTGACGGAAAGCTTTATTTCAACATGAAATATGACATTGTTACGGAAAGCAAATATGACTGGAGCAGTTTTGAGCTTGATGCGGAGAATAAGGGAAGCGGAAAATACGCTCTGACCGTTACGGTTAACGATGCCGACGGGAAAAAGGCTGAAATTGAAATGACAGCGGTTACAACAGACGGAAATATTCGTCTTGAGAACATATATTATTAATATCTATTCAGGAGATATCCCATATGAGCGAGTTAAAATCACGATGGTATAAAAGCATAAACCGTGAATGTCCGCTGGCGGAATATCCGAGGCCTCAGCTTGAAAGAAAGGATTGGCTTTGCCTCAACGGCGAGTATGACTACGCCGTTACGGACGAAAACGCCGAAAAGCCCGAAAGCTTTGACGGCAAGATTCTCGTTCCGTTTTCAATCGAGTCGTCCGCTTCGGGCGTTTGCAGGCCGCTCAAGCCCGAGGAGCGTTTGTGGTATCGCAGATTCTTCACACTCGGCGATGAATTCAAAGGCAAACGCACTCTGCTTCATTTCGGAGCGGTTGACTGGCAATGCACCGTCTGGATAAATTCCGTCAAGGTCGGCGAGCATACGGGCGGCTACAACCCGTTTTCATTCGACATCACCGACGCATTGACAGACGGCGAAAACGAGCTTGTTGTCAAGGTTTATGACCCGACCGATTCGGGGCATCAGCAGAGGGGCAAGCAGGTTCATAAATCAGTCGGCTTCTGGTACACGGCAACCTCGGGAATCTGGCAGACTGTCTGGCTTGAACCCGTTAATAAATGTCACATTGAAAGTTTGAAGCTTGTTCCCGATATCGACAAGGGCGTTATCGGCGTTAAGGTAAACCTTAACTGCGAATGCGAAGCAAAGCTTTTTGCAACGGTTCTTGACGGAGACAAGGCAGTTTTTAACGGCGAGATACCCGAAAGCGGTCAGATACCCGTTCCGAACGCAAAGCTCTGGAGCCCCGAAGATCCGTTCCTTTATTCATTGAAAATAACGCTCGACTGCGGCGGAGAAAAGGACGAAGTTTCAAGTTATTTCGGAATGAGAAAGTTCTCGATAGTCAAGGATTCAGGCGGAATTCCGAGGCTCGGGCTGAATAACAAGCCGTATTTTCAGAGAGGCTTGCTCGACCAGGGCTATTGGCCCGAAAGTCAGCTCACCCCGCCCTGCGATGAAGCAATGAGCTTTGATATTGAAGAAATGAAGAAGCTCGGCTTCAACATGATAAGGAAGCATATCAAGGAAGAACCGCTCAGGTGGTATTACCACTGCGACCGTCTCGGAATGCTCGTGTGGCAGGATATGATAAGCGGCGGTCAATATATCGGAAACATCCTTGCGGGAGTTCTTCCGAATCTGAATATTCATGTCAAGGATAATATCTACTCAGCCTTTAAGCGTGGCAAGCCCGAGTGGCGTGAGGAGTTCCGACAGGAGCTTTTCGGAATGATTGAAAACCTGCAAAACTGCGTTTCAATCTGCTGCTGGGTTCCGTTCAACGAGGGCTGGGGTCAGTTTGACGCAAAGGAAATCTCTCTGAAGGTCAAGGAGCTTGACCCGACAAGGTTTGTTGACCACGCAAGCGGCTGGCACGACCAGAAAGGACCCGATTTCAAGAGCGTTCACAAATACATTCTCCCCGTTCACGCTCCGACAAAGCGCAGAACTGCGGGCAGACCGTTCGTTCTTAGCGAATACGGCGGCTACAGCTGGAATATCAAGGATCATGTTTGGAATCACGCCCGTTCGTTCGGCTACATAATGTTCCCGAACAGTGCCGCTCTGAGCAAGGCATATGCAAAGCTTCACAGGAAGCAGATTATTCCGCTGATTAAAAAAGGTCTCTGTGCAACCGTTTATACTCAGGTCAGCGATGTTGAATTTGAGGTTAACGGAATATACAGCTATGACCGTGAGGTATTGAAATTAGATAAAGAAACCGTTATAGAGGTTAACAGTAATCTGACATTCAGATGATTTTTTAGAGTTTGTATAAGAGGTACGGTGGCTATATGGCTGAAAATATCAATGCTCGGACAAGGCTTATTTGCCTTATCGAAATATTAACCATGTATTCCGACGAGAAAAACATTCTTTCAATCGATGAAATATGTGAAAAGCTCGGCGAATACGGGCATGAGGTTTCAAAAAGAAACGTTCTTGCCGACATCAAGCTTATCAATTCCACTCCGATGAAAATTATCGGGGTCAACAAGCCCAAAAAAGGCTTTTATCTTGCAAAATCCTATTCGCAGGCTTCGCTTCATCTTATTCTTGAAGCAATTTTCTCCTCGGACATGCTTTCGGAAGACGATCTTGAATATATCGAGAGCTATCTGCGAAGCAACACCTGCCTGCCGACCCTGAATCTGATTCTCGACACAACTACAAGCCTGAACTATGCTCTGCCGAAGCTTGACTATTCAACAGATGTGCTTTATAATCTCAGAATAGCAGTCAGAGATCAGAAGCAGGCGAAGCTTGAAGTTTCGAGAAGCGTGCCCGAAAAGTTCTTTTCGGATGCAAAAACCGTTGAACAAATCATAGTTAATCCGATAAGAATCGTTGTTTCCAACGGCTTTCTTGCTCTCATCTGCACGAGAGCCAACAGCCCGAAAAAGGCGGAATTTATCAACTTGCCCCGAATCAAATCCGCCGAGGTTCTTGAAGAAAAAGCAAGCAGTTTCAGCGGAGATATCAGATCGGCGGTTAACTTCTTTGACGGCAGCCGTTCAAAGGCAAGCTTCGTGCTTGCGGATTGGCTGTTCATTCGCTTCAAGACGGAATACATTGAATTGGTTGAAAACCATTTCAACACACCCGTCAAGTTCAGAATGGACGAAGAAGAAGGTTATTGCATTGCAAAAGCGTTCACAGCCATCACAAACGAGCTTATCGGCTGGCTGTTTGCGCTCAGCGATAAAATTGAAGTCATAGCTCCGTGTCAACTGAAAAATTTCATGACGGAGCAAGCAAAAAAATTATAAAATGAGGTATCTTAAATGAAAAACGCAAAAAGAAGCAGGATTTTAAAACAGCTTGCAGCAATATCGCTTGCAGTCATTCTTATTTTCTCGCTCGCTTCGTGCGGCAAGAATAAGCCGGGCAACAATTCAAAATACAGCGTTGTTCCGTCGGATAAAAAGGTTGCAATTCTTGTTGCTCCCGAGGCTCAGTACCCCGAGGATTACAGGGCTGCCGCAGAACTTGCAAAGGAGTATCCCGACAAGGTTGTTGTTAACGAATATTCCGACAGCCGTATTCTGAAACCCGGCGATGCCGAAATCATCACTCTTTCAAAAACCGCTGCCGCCGATGAAGAAATCGGAGCAATCGTCTACGCAAGAGCAACGCAATTCACCGCCTACGCCATCAATGCGGCAAAAGAAATCAACCCCGATATCGTTACCGTCTGCATTGAGCCGGAAGAATCGATTGACAAAATATCCGAGCTGTCGAACCTCGTTCTCTGCGCCGATTGGAGCGCAGCGGCTTCCGATATCGTTGCCGCCGCAAAGGAACAGGGCGCAAAATATTTTGTTGTTTTCTCCATTAACCGCCATATCGGCGAAAATCCGCTGATCTCAGCCGAAAACGCCGCAATCGAAAAAGCCTGCAAGGAGCAGGGCATAACTTATGTTTATGACAGCTCGGTTGACCCCATCTATTCAACGGGAATCAGCGGTGCTCAGAAATATATCAAGGAATCCGTTGCAAGGCTTTACAGCAACAACAAGATTGATGGCTCGGATGTTGCTCTTTTCTCAACCGACAGCTCCGTTCAGTCAACTCTTGTTGAGGTTGCAAACGAAAAAGGTCTGATTTATGTCTGCCCCTCCTTCCCGACCGCATATAACGGCATCGGCGAAGTTTATGAAATTGCCGCTCCCGACAAAACAGCCGATGTTGATGCTTATATTAAGAGCGCCAAGGAAGCAGTTGGCGCAGACGCTCAGGGCAAGGCAAGAATCTCTCTCTACAAATTCCCGCTTGCTTCTTCACTGCTGAAAGCCGCTGTTTACGGCGCATTTGAAATCCTCAACGGAACCGCAACTGCGGAAAATCTTGCGGAAAGAGTTGCGGAAATCGCCGCATATTCGGCCGCCGACAAAGATTTTGCAATCAGCGTTTATGACGACGCTCACGCAAATTCATTCAAGGCATACTGCCCCGGATTTGAGAAAATCAAATAAACCAAAATAATTAAATCAATTAAGTAATGAAAAAGGCTTGTATCGGAAGAAATCCAACCGATACAAGCCTTTATAATTATATTTTTATTTACCTG
>JBJEQD010000090.1:0-7560 GCA_051881575.1 Acutalibacteraceae bacterium
TCCACTCGCCGCCGTTGCGGATGTAGTCCTTGGTGCGGGAGCCTTCATGTTTGGCGTTTCGGCTTTTTCACAATCGGGAAGCATAAGTTCAAGCGTTGCCTCAACGCTGTCAACCATTATGGGAATTGTCGGCGGATTTATGGCAGCTCTCGGAGTTATTTTAATTGTTGCAGGAAATCTCCCGTGGGGAATAGGTCTTTTGTTGGCGGGAGTTGTTACAATTGCTGCTGCCGTTACAATTAACTATAAATTTTCCGAAGACAAAGTTAAAGGCGTGTTAACAACGATAGCAGGAATTGTTGCCGGTGCATCTTTGGCACTCGGAATCTTGCTGTTAATAACAGGAGTAAATATACCTCTCGGCATTGCTTTAGTAGCTATAGGAGCGGTTTCTGTTGCAGCGGCAGTCGCTGTTAATTGGAACAGCATGAGTGATAGTACAAAAAGCATTTTACAAAACATTGCACTAATTGCCGGCGGTGCATTCCTTGCAATTGGTATTATATTAGCCATAACCGGTGTTGGGTTGCCAATAGCAATTGCTTTAATTGCAGCAGGGGCAGCATCTATCACAGCCGGCGTAGCAATTAATTGGGATTTGTGTAAAAGCAAAATCAAAAGCGTACTTGGGCTGATAGGCGGAATCGTTTCAACAGCGTCAATGGCTTTGGGAGCAATACTGCTGTTAAGCGGAGTTGGATTCGGCATTGGACTTGCTTTAATTTTGGCTGGTGCAAGCGGATTAAAAGCCGCTGAAAGCTGGGACGACACAGGGATATTAACGAAAATTAAGCAGACAATAAACAAAATCATTGAATCTATTGAACGAGGTATTAATACCTGCATAGATAAACTTAACGGAATATTGTCGGTTGAAATTGCAGGAAAAGTTATAGGTCCGCAAATTCGACATGTTTCTATTCCTCGTCTTGCAAGCGGCGGACAAGTTGATGAAGGTCAGCTGTTTATCGCTCGTGAAAGAGGTCCCGAGCTTGTCGGTTCAATGAACGGCAAAACAACGGTTGCTAATAACGAACAGATTGTTGAAGGTATCTACCGTGGCGTTTATGCGGCAATGAAGGATTCCAATAACGGCAACGGTGGTTTCGTCAGCAAAGTTGTGATAATGCTTGACAGCGAACAGGTTGGCGAAGCTGTTGTTGATTGGCATAACGGGGTAGTTAAGCAGACAGGCAACAGTCCCCTGCTCGTATAAAGGAAGGTGTTTTTATGTCATATTTTGCAATAGATGGTGTTAAACTTGACGGAACAACCCTGCCCGAAATTGCACATGAAGGAGCGACATTCTCAATTCAGGACATAGACTCATCTAACAGCGGCAGAAACGCCTACGGTTCAATGATAAGGGACAGAGTAGCTGTCAAAGTAAAATGGCAGCTCTCTTTTCCTCCCATGAGTCAAGCAAAACTCTCTGCCCTGCTTAAAGCTGTATCCTCAGAATCGTTTCAATTTACATATCCCGATCCGACAAGCTCATCAGGAGTTATAACCAAAAACTGCTATGTCGGCGACAGAACGGCTCCCCTTTATTCTTTGATTGACGGGGTAATGTTATGGAAAAATGTTTCGTTCGGAATCGTTGAACTGTGAGGTGAATCAAGATGATACTGTATAGCGGTGAGAGAAGCAATTATGATGAAGCGATAGTGTCAAGTGACAGAACTTGGCAAGTAGATTTTCAATATTATAGATCTTCTTGGATAATCGGCCTGTCGGCAAATATAAAGTCATTTACTATATCCGATTATGTCAGCGACGGCTCAAACATATCAATGGGAAATGTTGCGGGCGGTAAATTAACGCTTAACCTTGTCAATATTTATTCATCAAATCTTAAAGCGTTATTAAGTGCTTCAAAAATAAGAATCAAACTGAATTTAACAAGCAGTGTGTCGATTATGAGCCGTTCTTATGTTATCGACGACAAAAAAATAAATAAGCGATTCAACGGCAGATATGATTGCACAATAACCGCTTATGATTTGTCGTATAAAATGACCGATACATACAGTACAAGCCTTGAAAATCCCACTTGTATTCAAATCGTAACCGAAATTGCCGAAAAATACGGATTGACCGTAGATAGCTCGGTTTCAGAAGCAGTCACAGCCATTGACGGAAGCACAGCCGCAACATTCGTTCCTCTTGAAGGCTTCACTTGCAAGCAGACGCTCGGTTTCATGGCAGGATGTTACGGCTGTTTTGCAACAATTGATGAGAACGATTCCGTTTGTTTTAAATGGTTTGAAGAATCGTCTGATACCATTGCTCCCGACAGAATTTTTGAGGGCTGTGAGTTCATATCAGAAATGAGCGAAAGAAAAATAAAGCTTGTTGAGAGCGGAACTCAGAGCAATCCTATCGTTGCTCCGTCGAACACGAGCGGTTATTCAATAAGCTTTGAAAACCCGTATATCACTCAGGAACAGGCAACCGCAATTTATAACAACAAAGTTTCGGGAAATAAGATTTCGTTCAGAGTGGGAAAGCTGAAATACAAGGGTAGCCCTTTGAATAATCCGGGAACGATTGTAACCGTAAAAGATGTAGAAGATAAAGCCGCAAAATTCTATATTATGAAGCGTACTCTTGATTTCGACGGCGGTTTAAGCGAGACAATAGAGTGTCAGGGAGAAAGCGATACAACAATAAGCTATAAAATCTCCTCTCCCACTCAGCAAAGAATCAACAGAGCACTTTCCAAAATGGAAAACGCAATAAAAGCCGCAACAGATGTTATTCAGCAGACTAAAGGCAGCACTTTTGAGCTGATTCCCGTTGACGAATCCGACACTTCAAAGGGTAACTTAGGTTTTAATCTTTATTATAAAGATTCAGGCGATACTGCATTTGACAACTGCATTATCAAGGCTACTGCCGGTGGAATAGGATTCAGCACAAACGCAGGCGAAAGCTTCGATGCCCTCGCAATGTACTTTTATAAAGACGAATCGGGTGAAATACATGGCTGTATCAACGGTGAAGTCATAAAAGCAGGCTCAATTTCTGCCGATAAGATTGACACAACCCAACTCATAATAAGCAAAGGAAATGTTGACGGATTAACAGATGATATTTCAAATATATCAAGCATCGCCAACGGAGCAAAAGATACAGCAATAAACGCTAACGAAATGGCTAATACGGTTAAAAACGCCCTTGTAATTACCAATCAGAATGTTTCTAATCTTAGCAAAAAACAGAACAATTTAATCAGCGTTTGTTTAACTGAAGATACAACCTATATTAACGGAGGTAATATCGCAACAGGTTCGATTTTAGCGGACTCATTAGCTGCAAACTCCGTTACTGCTGATAAATTGAGCGTCGGTTACGGTAAGCTTGAAAATCTGCTTTCAAATAGCGAACTTACGGACGATTCTTCTTTTCCTGTCGGTTGGGATTATCATAATTCGTTTGTCGAGCAAAAATCAAGCACCGCTTATATTAAATACACAGACTTGTCTTCAAGAATGCTGAAAGATTCGATTGCAGAGTTTGATGAGAGTAAAAATTTTAATGATAACTCAACAGGGATAATTTCTGATTGGATATTATCAAAATGTTCAGTCAGAACCTTAGGTGACTATCCAAATGGATATATTGAGTTAACACCGACCGATATTTCATACTGGGCTTTTTTTGAAAGGTGTTATAATCTTACAAATGGAAAGCGATATTATATTGCGGCTCAAATAAATATTCTGAACTATTATCAAAACACATCAAGTGGATGCGGTATAGGACTTTGCTATGCAGGCGGAAATTACACATTACCTCAAGCTTCTTTTTCTCCTATAAATGGTAACACCGGCGAATTTAATATCGAATTTGTTTTTGATTACAGCGGAGATAGCGGAAGTAAAAGAGTTGGCTTGATTTTTAAATATTTAGCTAACTCAAGTGGAAGCCCAGTAAAGTATAATATTGCTTGGGTAACTGTTGGTGAAGTAAAAAACTCTTACAAATCAAGCGGATTCTATTGCAGCGATTCAAGGTTTTTGGCATCTGGATATAAGAGTTCAAATCTTCTTAATAACGGTACGCTGATTGATTCAGCCGAGGAGTTTACGGCTTACGAATCATATATGTCGAGTGACGATAAAACAAATACAGACATTTTTCAATTATTCACTCAAAAGAAACAGCTTGAAAACGGAAAAAGATATTCTTTAATTGCAAGACTGAAATGCTTGAATTTTGAGTCCGTATCGTCAGTTGCAACTTTTGGTTATTGGACAGGAACGGGATACAGCTTCTCTCAAATACAGTTAGGAAGCACAAACACCAACAATTATATTACAGTTAAAATGGTATTTAACTATTCGGGCGAAACTGCGACAAAGGATGTAGGTTTATTTTGGAGAGGTTTACTTGACGATATCAGTCAGCCATGTGATATACAAGTTAATTGGATTTTTCTTTTCAGAGACGATACCGATGAGCCGGGATTTTATTGTTCGGATAGTTCATGGCTCAAAGATAGTTATAAGGAAAGCCATATTCTGACAGATTCGAGCAACATAAATGATTATATTCAAAAGCCTGCACTTCAAGTTAATAACAGCAATCTTTATTTCTTCGGAAGCGTTCAGAGCAACGAAGGAAACATAGGGTGTCTGAATTACAGCTTTGATAATATAACGATAAAAAACGATTCTTATTATTATCAAGACATAAAAAAGCCTAAATATACTCTTAAGCAGGGAAAAAACTCAAGTATATCATTTTCCAAGCCAAGCAAAATCTTGAATGGAGAAAGTTATAGTGGTGGAACTGAATTGTGTGATGTTATGAAATGGCAATCTGCTTATCAAAAACTCTATTTGGAGACAAGAGAAGAGGATAATAGTTTATCGGATTCATACGAAAATATTATTACTCCTGCCGGAATGAAAGCTTCATATAATTCAAAATCTGTTTCCTTAAGCACTGACGGTATTGTTATTAACGGAAACTATAGAATAAGCCTTGAACAGCTTATCTATCTTGCAAATAACACTCCAAGTTCATAAAGGTGGTGAAAAAATGCTTAACAGGCTCAATGAAAAACTCAAGGAAATAAAATCTGAAAAAGACAAAGCTTTAGCAAACCTTAACTGCCTTATCGGTGCGGAGCAAATGCTTATTCAGCTTATTAACGAAGAAAAAGAAAGCGAAAGGGAGGAAAGCGACAATGCAGACGATAGCTATTGATTTTAATAATCCGATTCCATATGAAAACATGGTTATCGGCAAAATAGGCGAACATAATGCAACGGAAATTGTAATAACTCCCCCTTCGGAGCTTTCCGATTGTGAATCCGTAACGATCTATATTATCGCTTTTGTTCTCGGTGATATGGTTATTCACTCAGAGCCGTTCAAAAAGGCTGAGACGCTCTCTGTGAAGCTTTGGCGGCAATTGACGGCAGAACCTGTTATGGGTATTCAGCTTGAAGCTTACGATGCCAACGAAAACTATATAGGTAAATCAGAGTTAATCAGCTCTCTCAGATTATCCCCCTCTGCCTGCGGAGACGATACTGTTGCCGACACAGATAATCCCGATATTGCTTCGGCTGTTGCTGCTAATACACTTGCAAGACACGAACATGAGAACAAAGATGTTTTAGACACCTTAAATGAATCGTTGCTTGACGATATCGGTTCGTTGAAAGAGTTATCTCATTCTCACACAAACAAGTCTGTTCTTGAAAGACTTACTCGTTCTGACCTTGAAAATATATCGTTAAATACAAACGCAAGGCACACGCACAAAAACGCCGAAACGCTCGGCAAGCTCGGCGATAGCGAAGGAAAGCTTACATATGACGGAAGAGCTGTTGGAGAGAGAGCAACAAAGACTGTTACATTCACATCGCTTTGCAATGATTTTTATTATACTTCTCCTGTGACAAGATGCTTTTTAATTGATGTCCTTGCAAAAGACGGTCTAACATCAGGGACGGAAATAAAATCTATTCTTATTAAAGGAGAAAACGGCTTTATTGATATAAAGGATTTATCAATAAAAGAAAACGAAGGTAAACCTTGCATTGTAAGCTATCTTCATGCTGATTATGATGATGGCAGTACGCTTATGGACGATAACGGCAATTACCAACAAGGCGTGAATATTGCAACATTATATTTTCCGAACAGCGGTACAGCTTACACAAAATTTTCAAATGAGAATTATTCAGAAATAGAAGTTGAGTTCTACACGGAGGGAATTTCATGAATTTAAAAGAAATAAATGAATATATCAAATCAGTCAGAAACGCACAAAACGACCTTGACGCTGTTGTTTCAGCGTCTCGAGATAAGCTCATAACCAACCTCGAATACGAGCGAGCAGGCGACACACCGCCGTATGATTATACGCTGATTCATGCGGAGCTTAACGCTCTCCGTGATGAGCTTAAATCAGCAAGAAACGCCGTCCCCGATGAGGTTGTTAATTTCCCGCCTGCCTTGCTGTCTGTCTTTCCCGAATACAGCCACGACACAGCCTACACCGAAGGCGAGAGAATCAGAGGCGGCGACGGCAAGCTTTATCGAGCATTAACGGATGTCGCCGCAGGAATTGCCGACCCGTCCGAATGTCCAGAGCTGTGGGAGGACATTAAGCAGACAATTGAGGGGGCGGCAGAGTGAGTGTTGAAATCAAGGTTGCCCTCATTTCAGGCGGAGTAAGCATCTTTACAAGCCTGTTGACACTTGTTGGTGTAGTTATAAGCAACAACCATTCAAAAAATGATGTTCAAAAAAAGCTTGAAATCGGACAAGCAGTCACAGACACCAAAATAGATGAGCTGACTCGTGAGGTCAGGGAACACAACGGCTTTGCTCGCCGAATTCCCGTTCTTGAAGAGCAAATGAAGGTCTCAAATCACAGAATCGATGACCTTGAGAGTTTTCATAAGCAGTGAGGTGATGACATGAAAAAATGGATAGCTTCATACATTCAGCACAGAATTTTGCTGAAGGAAAAAAGGATTAGTGACCCCAAATACAGAAAGTTTGAGTTCTCGAAAAAGATAGCAGTATTTTGTTGTGTTCTGATGTGCGTTTCATACCTGCTTTCTGTTATTCTATCTGCGCTCGACAAAGATCCGATTTCGGACATAACCGTTGCTGTATACACAGTATGCGGAGGGAGCATTTTAGGCTATATCATAAAGTCTGCATACGAGAAAAACAGCCGCAATAAATACGGCCTCGATGAATTCGGCAATCCTTTGAATAAAGAAAATGAATCGGAAGAAACGGAGGAAGAAGTCAATGGATAAAGAATTATTGATTTTCGTCATTTTGCTTATTGTGTCAGCTCTCGTTGCTGTTATTTCAGCCGTAAAGCTGTTAGGTGAACAAAAGGTGCTCAACTGGCTCGTCTGGGCTGTCGGAAAAGCCGAGCAGGAGTTCGGCGGCGGCACAGGTCAGCTGAAGCTCAGAAGCGTTTATAATCAATTTATAACGATGTTTCCGAAGTTGTCGGCCATTATTACATTCAATCGGTTCTCGGAGCTTGTTGATAAAGCTCTTTTAATCCTTGAT
>JBJEQD010000091.1:0-7383 GCA_051881575.1 Acutalibacteraceae bacterium
TATATAACGGCGACGACGCTAACACGATTGAAGCGGTTAATGCCGCAAAAGAAATCTGCAATAAGCCTCTTATCACCTTCGGCACGGGCGAGGGCAACGATTACAGAGCGGTTAATATAAGCTCCGATAACGAATACGCTTCATTTGACCTTATCAAAGACGGCAAGAATATCGGCAGAGTTCATCTCTCCATTCCCGGCAGACACAATGTCTATAACGCTCTGGCAGTTATCGCTTCGGCAATGTATTCGGGCGTTACCTTTGAAGAATGCGTTAAGGGCATTGCGGATTTTCACGGCGCAGGCAGACGCTTTGAAAAGCTTGCGGAAATTGGCGGCATAACGATTGCCGATGACTACGCCCACCACCCGAGAGAGCTTGAAGTTACCCTCAAAACCGCCATGAACATGGGCTACAACAAGGTATGGGCTGTTTTTCAGCCGTTCACTTATTCGAGGACAGCAATTCTTTTTGATGATTTTGTCAGGGTGCTTCAGATTCCCGACCGCTGCATAATGACCGAAATCATGGGTTCAAGAGAGGTTAACACCTATAATATCTACACTTCTCAGCTTGCCGAAAAGATTCCCGGCAGCGTTTGGTTCAATACCTTTGAAGAAGTTGCACAGTATGCCGTTGACAACGCCGAAAAGGGAGATTTGATTATCACTCTCGGCTGCGGCGATATATATAAAGCGGCTAAAATAATGATAAAGAAATTAAAGGAGAGACAGTAACGCCATGAAGTATTCTGTTAACAAAACAAATTACGGTGACTTTTCTGTCATTGAAATCAACAAGCGTGAGGGCAGAGGCTACTCCATCCCCTATTCTTCAAAAGAGGCTCTCAGAAAAATTCCGTTTTCAAAGGAAAGAAAGTCCTCGGATATAGTCCGTGTTCTTTCGGGAGATTGGCAGTTCAGATATTATCAGAGCCGCAAGGATCTTCCCGATGTGCTTGATACGGACAGAGAACCGTTCGATAACATCAAGGTTCCCTCAACATGGCAGAGAACGGGCTATGAATCCCCGGTTTATCTCAACTGCCCCTATCCGTTTGACGATGTACCCCCTCATGTTCCCGAGGAGCAGTCGGCAGGAATATACAGAAAGATATTTGAAATTGACAGCAAGGATAAGGTCTTTATCCTTTCGTTCCTCGGCGTTGTTCCCTGCATTGATCTTTACATAAACGGCGAATATGTCGGCTACAGCGAGGGTGCACACAACACGGCGGAATTTGATATTACAAAATATGTCAAAGTCGGCGAAAACGAGCTTGTTGCCGTTGTTCACAAATGGTCAACCGGCACTTTTCTTGAGTGCCAGGATATGTTCAGAGAAAACGGCATTTTCAGAGATGTTCTGCTCTATGAAATGCCGAAAACCTACCTTAACGATGTTTATTACAGACCCAAGGAAACCTCAAAGGGCTGGAATCTTGATATCAGCGCCGCAATTGAGGGCGAAACCGAGGGCTATACTCTCTGCGCAGAAATATACAGCGACAAAAACAAGCTGATTGCTTCAAAGACTGCCGATGCTTCGGCAAATGCCGAAATTAAATTCAGCGCACTTGATGTTACCGCATGGAATGCCGAAATTCCGACTCTCTACACGGCATTTCTCACCCTTTATAAAGGCGAAGAACAGATAATGACCGTTCGCAATTATATCGGCTTCAAGACGGTTAAAATCAAAAAGGATATATTCACGGTCAACGGCAAGAAAATCAAGCTAAAGGGCGTTAACCACCATGACAGCCAATACAAAACAGGCTATGTCATGAGCTTTGCGGATCTTGAAAAGGACATAAAGCTGATGAAATCGCTCAATGTCAACGCCGTCAGAACCTCTCACTATCCTCCCGACGCTCAGTTCCTCACGCTCTGCGATATATACGGTCTTTATGTCATTGATGAAGCGGATATTGAAACTCACGGCTGTGCCGCCAATCCTCATTATAACATTCATCTTATCAGCAGCGATATCAAATGGGCTCCGAGATATCTTGACAGAGTCAAGAGAATGTATCTGCGTGACAGAAGCCACGCTTCAATAATTCTGTGGTCTCTCGGCAATGAAGCGGGCGGCTACGCCTGCCAGGATGTCTGCTACGATTATCTTCACAATGAATGTCCCGACATTCCCGTTCACTATGAGCATGTTGTTCACACCAAGAGACATTCATATGATGTTGTATCCGAAATGTATACAAGTCACAAGGATGTTGAAAGATGCGGCAGACATAAGAGAGGAAAGAAATACACCAACAAACCGTTCTTGCTCTGCGAATACGCTCACGCAATGGGCGTAGGCCCCGGCGGACTTGAAGAATACTGGAAGATTTTCTATAAATATGACAATCTGATGGGCGGCTGTATCTGGGAATGGTCGGATCATGCGGTTTACCATTCAAACGGCAAATTAAAATTCACCTACGGCGGCGACCACGGCGAAAAGAAGCATGACGGCTGTTTCTGCGTTGACGGCCTTGTTTATCCCGACAGAAGACTTCACACGGGCGCAAAGGAAATGAAAAATGTTTACCGCCCCGTCAGAGCCGAATATGCAGACGGTAAACTCACTTTCACCAACACTAACCGTTTCAGGAACACTTCATACATAACGGCGGTGTGGGAGCTTGTTAAAAACGGCAATATTCTGATAGCGGCGGATGAAATTGTGCTTGACATTGAGCCGGAGCAGAAGAAATCGTTTGATGTTGAGTTGAACATTCCCAAGGATAAATGCGACTGCCATATCAACATTTATTACTATGAAGGCGACAATGAGCTTGCATTTGAGCAAATCGCTCTTAAAGAAGAATATAAATTTGAAAAGCCGAAAGCAGAAGGCAAGCTGAAGCTTGAAAGCGACGAAAACGGCGCAACTGTCGATTTCGGCTGCGGCAGCATTAAATTCTCCGCAAAGAGCGGAATGATTGAAAGCTACATTTCAAACGGAAAGGAGCTTATAAACTCCTCCCCTGCAAACGCAAAGGGATTTGTTCCGAACATCTACCGTGCATATCTTGACAATGACAGCTGGTACAGAGAAAAGTGGATTAACGCAGGCTATGACGATTATGCCTGCAAGTGCGTTGATTTTGAAGCGGAGCTTGAAAAAGGCAAGGCAGAAATCGAGGTTAAATACCGCCTTAAAAGCAAAAAATCTCCGCTTTCTCTTGCAGAGGTTAAGGTTGAATACAGCGTTTATGCGGGAGGAGCCGTTAAGGTTGAAGCAGAGTTCAGCCCGATATCAAAGAAACGCCTTGCCGCTCACATGCCGAGATTCGGCTTGACTCTTGAAATGCCTAAAGAATTCAGAAATGTTGAGTATTACGGCATGGGAGAGTGCGAAAACCTTTCAGACCTTTACGCTCAGGCAACTGTCGGAGTATATAACACAACCGTTGACGAGATGCACGAACCTTACATCAGGCCGCAGGATTCAGGCAACAGAACCAAGGTTCGTTACCTTGCAGTCACCGATGAAAACGGCTGCGGACTCAAATTCGGCTTTGATGATAACTATTTCAATTTCAATGTCAGGGAATTCTCTCAGAAGCTTCTTCAGAAAGCAAAGCATCAGGAAGATCTCCACGACGAAAACACGGTTGCAGTTAATATTGACGGCTTCACACGAGGCACGGGAACCGCAAGCTGCGGCCCCGATGTTCTTCCTCAGTTTGAGGTTGACGGCAGCAAGGGACTTGAATTCAGCTTCTATATGATGCCTATAAAGTAACAACTATTCAAAAAGCCGCAGTGCAAAATCGCACTGCGGCTTAAATTTTTCATTTACAGAATGTCAATATGTTCGCCGCTCAGGGCTTTATTCATGCTTCTGACGGCGCAGAATTTGCCGCACATGGAGCAGGTGTCGTCATGCTCGGGTGAACGCTCGTCTCTGATTGCTTTTGCGGTTTCGGGGTCAAGAGCGCATTCCCACTGCGCCTCCCAATCAAGCGCACGGCGGGCATCGCCCATTTTATCGTCAATATCTCTTGCGCCCCGAACGCCCTTTGCAATATCGGCGGCATGAGCCGCAATTTTGCTTGCAATAATTCCCTGCTTAACATCTTCGAGATTGGGAAGCGCCAGATGCTCGGCGGGAGTAACATAGCAGAGGAAAGCGGCGCCGTTCATGGCGGCAATAGCTCCGCCGATTGCAGAGGTTATGTGATCGTAGCCCGGCGCAATGTCTGTAACAAGAGGGCCGAGCACATAGAACGGAGCGCCCATGCAAATTGTCTGCTGAACCTTCATATTTGCCGCAATCTGATCCATCGGAACATGCCCGGGGCCTTCAACCATGACCTGAACATCCTTTTCCCATGCCCTCTTTGTCAGCTCGCCCAAGCGAACGAGTTCTTCAATCTGGCAAACATCGGTCGCATCGGCAAGACAGCCGGGTCGGCAGGCATCGCCGAGCGAAACCGTTACATCATATTCACGGCAAATATCAAGAATTTCATCGTAATATTCATAAAAAGGATTTTCTTCGCCCGTCATGCACATCCATGCAAAAACAAGCGAGCCGCCTCTTGAAACAATATTCATCTTGCGCTTGTGCTTGCGAATCTGATCGATTGTTTTGCGGGTTATTCCGCAATGGAGGGTTACAAAATCAACTCCGTCCTGCGCATGAAGTCTGACAACATCGATAAAATCCTTTGCCGTGAGCTTATCCAAATCACGCTGATAATGAATAACGCTGTCATAAACGGGAACCGTGCCGACCATTGCGGGGCACTCGGAGGTCAGCTTTCTGCGAAACGGCTGAGTGTTGCCGTGGCTTGAAAGATCCATTATCGCCTCAGCGCCCATGTTAACCGCCGAGAGAACCTTTTCCATCTCTAAATCATAATCCTTGCAGTCACGGGAAACGCCGAGGTTGACATTTATTTTTGTGCGGAGCATTGAGCCGATTCCCTCGGGGTCAAGGCAGGTGTGGAGCTTATTTGCGGGGATTGCAACCTTTCCGCAGGCAACAAGCCCGAGAAGTTCATCAACGCTCATCTGCTCTTTTTTTGCAACCGTCTCTATTTCGGGCGTTACTATGCCACGGCGGGCGGCGTCCATCTGGGTTGTATAATTTCGTTCCATATATTTAACTCTCCTATTATTTATTCAAACAGATTTTTAATGGCAAAGGCATGATTCATAGGTCCTGAGCCCTTGCCGAGATCAAGCATATCCGCAAGTGCGCCCGAAAGATAAGCCTTTGCATTTTTGACTGCAAGTTCAATCGGCTGACCCTTTGCAAGATTTGCGGCAATTGCGCTTGAAAGAGTGCAGCCCGTGCCGTGGGTATTGGGGTTGTTGATTCTTTTGCCCTCAAACCGGCATCCGCCGCCCCTATGCCATAAATAGTCATTGGCGTCATTAATGCTGTGACCGCCCTTGCACAGAACCGAACAGCCGTATTTTTGACTGATTCTTTCAGCGGCTTTCTCCATATCTTTGCCGCAGTTTATTTTTATGCCCGAAAGAATCTCTGCCTCGGGAATGTTCGGCGTTACAAGCTCCGCCAAAGGCAAAAGCTGATTACACAGCGCATCAACCGCTTCATCTTTCAGAAGCCTTGCCCCCGAGGTTGCAACCATAACCGGGTCAACAACAACCTTTTCGGCTTTATATTCTTTCAGCTTTTCCGCTATCACGCCGATTAATTCAGCGGAAGAAACCATGCCGATTTTAACCGCATCGGGGTAAATATCGGTAAAAACCGCATCAATCTGCTCCTCCAGAAATTTCGGCGGAACTTCAAGAATATCAAATACGCCCGTCGTGTTCTGCGCTGTCAGAGCGGTTATTGCGCTCATGGCAAAAACGCCGTTCACGGTCATTGTTTTTATATCAGCCTGAATGCCGGCGCCACCGCTTGAATCGCTGCCTGCAATAGTTAATGCTGTTTTCATGTTAAACTCCTTGATGGGGATTATTATTCGTTACTTCTTTTGCCTTTGCTTTAAGCTCCGACGCCGCTTTTCGGACGTCATCCGACGCAAAGATTGCTGAAACAACCGCAATTCCGCTCATTCCGCAACCCTTGATTTCAGAAACATTGTCAAGGCTGATGCCGCCTATGGCAACGGCGGGCACGGAAACCGAAGAACAGATTTCTTTCAGCTTCTCTGCGGTAATTCTGATTGCGTTTTTCTTTGTCGGCGACGGAAACACAGCGCCCACTCCGAGATAATCCGCTCCTGCTTTTTCCGCAGTCTGCGCCTGTTCAACGGTCTTTGCAGTAGCTCCGATTATAAAATCTTTGCCGACTTTTCGGCGAAGCTCTGCAACGGGAGTGTCCTCAATTCCGACATGAACTCCGTCTGCACCGCTTTTCAGCGCAACATCTGCATTGTCGTTTATGATAAGCGGAACATTGTACCGACTGCAAAGCTCTTTTACTCTAATCGCTTCGGCAATGAATTCTTCCTCGGGAAGATTTTTCTCACGGAGCTGAACGATTGTTACGCCGCCCTTCAGTGCGGCTTCAATCTGCTCATATAATGTCTGATTCTGAGTCCAGCTGCGGTCGGTAACGGCATATAAAAGCAGCATATCCTTACTGAATTTCATTTTGATTCTCCCAACTCATGAAGATATTTCCTCACATCGGCGCATGTCATAGCTCCGCTCATTACGCACACCCCCGATACTCCCGCTCTCCGAACTTCAACGATATTGTCCGGGCAAATACCGCCGATTGCATAAACGGGAATTGAAACGCTTTCGCATACGCTTTTGAGAAATGCCGTTCCCCTGCCGGGCAGACCCTTTTTGCAGTCAGTATCATAAACATGCCCCGCCGTTATATAAGTACATCCGAGCTTTTCGGCTTCAATAGCATCCTCAACTGAATGGCAGGAAGCACCGAGCGTTGAAAAGCGTGCTTTTTCCTCGTCGGAAAAACTACGGAGAATATTAAGCGGCAGATGCAGAGAACTGCAATCAAGCTTTGCCGCAACGCTCTGAAAGGTGTGAAGAATGCAGGGAGTTTCGTAATTTCGGCAAATTTCAAGGGTTTTGACCGCAAGGCGTTCATATTCATCCTCGGTCAGGTCTTTTTCCCTCAGAATAATGCCCGCTGGATGAGCGGCGGCGATTTTTTCAATTCGCTCCGAAAAATTCTCAAAGCACAATTTCCGATTGGTTACGATTAAAATATCAAACATACAGATAGTCGTTCAGAACGGGCTGCAAGCCTTCATCGGCAATGTCCCGATACATCTTGTCAAGGCTTCGGCTGTCGTCAATCTCAAACTGCTCGTCGCCCTGCACGCCGTCCGACTCCTTTCCGCTGTACTTGCTCTCGTGGTCGCCTATACCTGTTGAAACGCCCGCCGAAACCTTGGTTGCGGCAATTTTAACAATG
>JBJEQD010000092.1:0-7364 GCA_051881575.1 Acutalibacteraceae bacterium
TTTTTGCCGACTTTCTCATAAGGCAAATTATCGGCACCTCTGAAGATATAAGAAGGATTTTTTCCTTTCTTGATTTTGCCTTCTTTTATCAGCTTTTCTTTCTCTTTTCTGATTCTTTCAAGCAAAACAGATGCCGGTTCATCATTTGGGTCTTGCGGAACAAGTTTTCCTTGAACAGCCATTTGTAAAATTGAATTTTTTAACTGTTGTCCCGTCATTTCTTCACTATTCCTCATTTCTATATGATCATAAGGCAAACTATGAGAAAATATTTATAGGTCAATGCCCAATATATCCGTAATCTGCGCCAAAATCCTGTCAATATCAGCATTCAGACTTGCCCTTTTTTCCTGATACTGTTGAATCAGTTCTTTAGGCGGCAAAATCTCTTCTTCCTCATGAGGATAACCGCAAAGGTCAATATTATAGTTGCGTTCGGCGATTTCTGCCGCTGAATATTTCTTTGCCTTATCGAAACCGTCAATTGTGATTTCTTCTCGGTTATTCCACCATTCAATAGCCGGGTCAAAGTGCTTCAGCTCCATGGGCTTGGTTTTAGAAAAGTTTTTATAACCTTCAGGCATATCAAGACGATAGAACCAAGTTTCTTTTGTTGGCTCCGTTCTGTCGAAAAACAGTATGTTTGTTGTAATAGAAGTGTAGGGAGAAAAAACGCTGTGCGGCATACGAATTACGGTATGCAAATTGAATTCAGAAAGCAATTTCTTTTTTATGGCAACTTTTGCATTATCCGTTCCGAACAGGAATCCATCCGGTAAAATTACTGCCGCCCGTCCGTTTTTCTTTAAGCGGTACATAATAACCGACATGAACAAATCTGCCGTTTCGCTACTTGCCAGATCGGACGGAAAATGATTCTTAACCTCGTTTTTCTCGTTTCCGCCATATGGGGGATTCATCAGAATTACCGAAAATTGGTCATCTTTGGTATAATCAAGAACATCTCTCAGAAGAGAGTTATCATGATAAATTTTCGGAACATCAATTCCGTGAAGCAACATATTTGTTATACAGAGCATATACGGAAACTGCTTTTTCTCAATGCCGTAAATAGAATTATCGTATTTTTCCTGATCATCGGTTGTTTCGATTTTTGATGACAATTCTTTCAACCAGCTTGTCAAAAATCCGCCGGTGCCGCATGCAAAATCCGCACATGTTTCACCTATCTGCGGATTTATCATTTTCGCCATAAAATCGGTTACTGCACGGGGAGTATAAAACTCGCCCGAAGAGCCGGCACTTTGAAGCTCTTTGAGGATTGTCTCATATATTTCGCCAAAGGCATGACTTCCCTCATAATCGTCAAGCTCAAGTTCGTCAATAACATTGATAACCTGACGAAGAAGGACACCGTCCTTCATATAGTTGTTTGCATCTTCAAAGGTGGTTTTTACGATTGATTTTTTAATCGGAGTTTCTTTGCTGACATCAAGCCCCTTAAGAGTCGGGAACAAAACATTATTGACAAAATTCAAAAGAGTGTCGCCGGTCATTGCGTTTCCGGAGCGGTCATCAACTGCCCAGTTTTTCCAACGGCAGTTTTCGGGAATGATTGATACATAGTCTTCTTCATCAAATTCCCAGTCTTTTTCTTTGGCATCATAGACTTTCAAAAAAGCATCCATGCCATTTGTTCAATACGCTGTGCATCACCGTTGATACCAGCGTCATTACGCATAATATCTCTTATTCTTTTTACAAAATTTGATAAACTCATTGCAGTTAGCCCACCTTATATAATTCTTCTTCAAGTTCTCGAATTGCTTTCAAATATCCCGACTTTCCACCAAAATAAGAAGCTATTTTTGACGGCTTTCCGTATTTTTTGAAATCGTCAAGTTTTAGGATGTCGGTCTTTTCGATTTCGTAAACGCCTATATTCATATACTTTTCGAGAAGTGTTTCAAGAACCTCGCGAGCGACGCCGCTGTATTTGCTTAAAAAGTCACGCTTTTTAACATTATTTGCACGCTCACGGCGGGTTAATGGCTTCTTATCATAGGCAACATGGCAAATAAAGTCAAAATCATCCACATCAGTCATGTTGTGGTCCTCTTTCATTTTCTCAAGGTCAATACCTTGTTCAAAAAGAGCGTCTTTGATTGCTTCTTTTTTCTCTTCGGAAGTCCACAAATTAATGAAATTTGCAAGAGAAGCACATCTGCCTAAAATATTTGATTTTGTATAGTCCTCGATGCTTTCTTTGTGAAGAAGTTTTCCGCCAACATCGTAAACAGATACAATTTTTCCGGTTACTTTAACCCTACAACCACTTGCGTCAATAATGGGCTTCGGGTCTTTGGTCGGCGGCGTAATCGGAGTTATCGGTGGTTTGATAGGAGTATCGTCACCGGGAGTGACTTTCGGCTTGTAATTCGGATCAATCTCAACAGGCCCGTCCCACTCGGGATCAGCAAACAAATGCGTTACGTTTCTGAAATCCATAACAACAAAATGTGTTTTACCTTCAGCCTCTCGAATTCTTGTTCCTCTTCCAATGATTTGCTTGAATTCCGTCATGGAACCGATCATTTCGTCAAGGACGATAAGCTTAGTCATCTTGCAATCAGCACCTGTTGAAAGCAATTTTGATGTTGTTGCAATAACCGGATATTCTGAACTGACAGAAATAAATTCTTTGATTTTATTTTTTCCGTAAACATCCGAGCCGGTTATTCTGACAACATAATCCGGGTTTGATTTACACATATCCGAATTAAGATTAACCAGCTCTTTTCTCATGTTTTCGGCATGTTCTTCGTTTGCACAAAACACAATTGTTTTTTGCATTCTGCCGGTGCTCTTTAAATAGTCGGTTATTTCCTTTGCAACTTGAGTGATTCGATCTTTGATTACAATTTTATAATCAAAATCATGATTGTCATATATTCTGTCCTCAATGAGATTTCCGTTCATATCTCGCTGGTTTGCCAAAGGACGCCAGCCATCTCCAATGTTTGTTTGAATATTTATAACTCTGAACGGTGCAAGGAAACCATCGTCAATACCATCACGAAGGCTGTATGTATATACAGGCTCGCCGAAGTATGAGATGTTTGATAAGTATTTTGTCTCTTTGGGTGTGGCTGTCATACCAATCTGTGTTGCAGATGAGAAATATTCAAGGATTTTTCTCCAATTGCTGTCTTTCTTTGCACTTCCTCTGTGGCATTCGTCGACAATGATTAAATCAAAAAACGATTTATCGAAAAGCTTTGAAAGGCGTTTCGTCAGCTCTTTATCGCTTATTTCTTCGTCAGTTTCATCATCGTCGTCTCTTCCGATGAGCTGTTGATAGAGAGAAAAATACACTTCATAAGAGGTGATTGTTGACGGATCCTCTTTTGAATAATTGATTTTATGAATAGTCTTGGATAAAGGAGCAAAGTCCTGAGATATAGACTGATCAACAAGAATGTTTCTGTCTGCAAGATACAGTACTTTCTTTTTTAGACCTGATTTTAAAAGACGGTAGACAATTTGAAATGCAGTATAAGTTTTTCCGGTTCCGGTTGCCATTACAAGAAGAAGTCTGTTTTGACCTTTGGCAATAGCGTCAAGAGTTTTGTTTACTGCTATTCTTTGATAATATCTCGGTGAAAATGTGTTTGCACTTGAATAGTAAGGCTGATCAATAATCTTTTGTTCTGATTCCGTGATACCTTCCCCGTCATTTATCTCTTTGTAATATCTGTCAATCAGCTCATCCTCTGTGGGAAATTCATCCAATGAAAACTCTCGTTCTTTTCCTGTCAAGAAATCATGCTCGGCAAATCCGTCTCCGTTAGAACTGAACGCAAAAGGAATATCCAGGAATTTGGCATATTCCATCGCTTGCTGAAGTCCGTGAGAAACAGAGTGTTTGTTGTCTTTTGCCTCAACAATGGCAATAGGATAATTTGAATTAATGTGCAACAAATAATCCGCTTTTTTAGGCTTCTCTCTGACTGCAACATTTCCTTTGAGAGTTATCCTTCCGGCGGTAACATTTGTTTCCATCGTAATTTTCTCTTTGTTCCATTTAGCTGTTATAGCAGGAGTTATGAATTGAAGCTTAATGTCTTCCTCTGTCATTTGCTTTTTCGGTAGAATTGTCATATTTTCCTCCTGATGTTCCGATAACATAAAATTATCGGAAGTTATGGGGCATGATCCGCAATCTATTCATGAATGAAGAACCTTGAGCGAAATAGTATATTTGGCTTTATTATACATTAATTTTACTCTAATTTCAATATTTACATAAATATTTTAATACCTGAAATAGAACAAATTGCTTGATAAAAAATTATGCATATTCCGCTTCAATTTGATTGTTGGTTACGATGTTTAACTGAGTGATTTAATATCTTATATCCTCTTCAGCCAATAAGAAATCATCCTTGATTATTAAGAGGGTAGTTAATATTGTATACTTTATATGGTAATGAGTCAACAGGAGTAAAACCGATCCGATGAAATAGGTTCGATATAATCACGAATCAAATCATCGGTATCGATTCAAGCGAGGAGGAGAGTTAACGAGAGAAAAAGAAAATGACCGGGTAAACCAAAACAAAAGCCCGGTCGGATGAGATGACGCAAAGTCCAAATTCAATGAAGTGTTTTTGAAGGAGGTCCTTCAAAAAATGCTGCCTATGAAAGCATCGTCAGAGCGCATATTATCCCGTATTTTAAAAAGCATAGGGTTAAAGTGAATGAAGTTACCCCGGATATTATGCAGGCATATTTTGACGAAATGAAAACCAAGGGAAACAAGAATACCGGCAAAGGGCTTTCACCGAAATCGCTCAGAAGCCACCTCAATGTATTCAGATAGATTTTCAAGCTTGCCCGCAAGGGAAAGATAATCTTTGACGATCCGTCCGAGTTCGTCAAGCTTCCGAAAAACACGCCGCAAAAAGTTGAAGTCTATGATTCCGAAACTCTGAAAAAGGTTTTTGAAGCCATAAAGGACGACAGGCTGTTTCACCTGATTTATGTCACGCTTTTCTTCGGTATGCGGAGAAGCGAAGCTCTCGGAATACGCTGGGACGCCGTGGATTTTGAAAACAAAACCCTCACGGTAAAGCACACCGTTGTTGCATACAACGGAAAGGTTGTTGCGAAGGATTCAACAAAAACGGATTCAAGCAACAGAACCTATCCGCTGTCCGATGAAATGGTTTCGATGTTCCGCTGGCTTAAAAACCGTGAGGAAGAGGAGAGAAAGCTGTGCGGTTCGGACTACATTGAAAATGATTATGTTTTCAAATGGCCGAACGGCAAGCCTTTTGAACCTGATTATGTGTCAAAGCATTTCAAGAAGCTCTTGAAAAAGAACAATTTCAAGCATATCAGGTTTCATGCCCTGCGTCACAGCTGTGCAGGACTTCTGCTTTCTGACGGCTATGAGCTGTATGATGTTATGGAATGGCTCGGTCACTCGGATATCGGAATAACCGCAAAATTTTACGGACATCTTGACATGAAAAGAAAAAAGGTGCTCGGAAGCTCAATCGGCAATGCAATCGGCATTGATTCCGGTAGCTCCGACACCCCAAAAAAGGTTTGTTAGAAATCTGTTAGAAAAACGGCAAATTTCACGGCTGAAAAATCGACATAAAAAAAGACCGCAACCCCTTGATACATAAGGGATTGCGGCATGGCGCGCTGCAAGGGATTCGAACCCCTGACCTTTTGGTTCGTAGATGAGTATTGTTCTTTTTATGACTTTTTATAAAATGCCGTAAATCCTTATATATCAACGAATTCAGCGTTTTTACCTTTTTTATCTTTTCGCATTATAACACAGTTTTGTGTACCATTGGTACACAAACGGTACACAAAAAGTACACAAATTTATCTTTGGTTTTCTAAGTATAATTCCGACTTTTCTATACCACACCGTAACAAAAAGGCACTTCAGATAATTCCAAAGTGCCCCGCTTATTCTCTTGTGCATTTTTTGCGCCTTCAGGCATAGTCGGAAACCGGCTCAATGCACAAACCATTTTTAGAGCCTCAACGCCTACTGTCCGACAAAGCAGAGCGTTTCGCAGGCACAGCCGAAGATGTAACATCTTCTATTAATTATTATACTCAGCTTTTCTGAAAAGTCAACATTTTTTTGATGATGTGAAATGATGTAAAATGATGTGAAACGATTTTTTCACCGTCAAAGGCGCAAAATGCGCTTTCGGCAACCCCTGAGCTTGAATATAAATAAATGTTAGGTTTTGTCAGGTTCGCCCACCATAAGTATTGACAAAATCGGCTATGATGTGTTATTCTGTCACCGTGGCAATACCTAAACGGTAGGCGGTTACAATCTCGCCCTCAGAAATGGGGGTGATGCGTATGCAGTATGTAACATATTCGGATTTATTTCAATTCGTACTTGTTATTATCGGCATTATCGGGCTTGTTATTTCGGCAGCCTGTGAGCATAAAAAGAAATAACCGCCATGTCCCTGCAAAGACGGCGGTTAAATCTTAACTGAATGTTTTTGAGGGCGTAACCGTCTATACGGTATTGCCACACCTTTATTATATTCGCAATGGGCGGCTTTGTCAACCCTCTGCGGATGCTTTTCTTTTTTATGTGTAAGTTTTTGCTACATTTTGTAACATTTCTTTTTTTATGTTTGCACTTTTACGCTTTCGGAAGCGTGAACGAAGCAAGGAGCTTATAAAGAAACAACCGCCATTATTGGCGGCTGAATCAAGAGGGAATACAAACAATTAAGCTGATAATATTATAGCTTATTTTTGGGATAATGTCAAGGGATATGCTGTTAAACGGCTCTGTGCGGCTGTTTAACGGCTTTTCTACTTTTTGCGGTTGTGTATACTCCAAAAAGGCGAAAGCTCAAAAAACGGCATGCAGAGCGGCGCTTATGCAAAATATGCCGATTATTCGGTGGCTTCATCGGGCACATACTCGATTATATCGCCAATCTGCATATTAAGAAGCCTGCAGAGCGTTTCAAGGTTCTCCCACGAAACAGGGAGCTTATTGCGGAATTTTTGTATCGTAGATTCGCTTAACATCTTTTCTTTTCTGAGCCTTGTTGTATTGTATCCTGCGGCTTTCAGAGCTGAAAGAACATCAATTTTATAAATTAACGCCATTGTTACACCTCTATTCTGTTCTTGATTTTCGGGAGGAGTTTAAAAAAGACACCTTTCACACCATACACATTATAGCACAGCAAATACACGAAATCAAGTGTAAAATATACACAAACTTTAACACTAAAATTCGTGCAATATGCCAATTGATTTTACACGAAAAAAGGTGTAAAATATAGTCACAGGTTAAGGAAAGGCAGACGGAGTAAGCGAAAGCCGGAACAAGA
>JBJEQD010000093.1:0-7356 GCA_051881575.1 Acutalibacteraceae bacterium
ATCTTGACTTTATTTTTTGACCGAAATGGGTCACATCTATTTACAACGCAGATAAAACTTTTTCCAAAAATCCTTAAACATATTGACGGAATTGAGTTTGCAATTTATACTGTAAACAGCATTCTTTATATGAAAGGATTTTAAAAATGAAACATTTGAAAAAAGCTATTGCGTCTGTTACGGCGCTTGCGATTTCAGCTTCAAACATTGTTTGCGCTTATGCAGCGGGCAAAAAGCCTGTTGAGCCGATTGAGTTTGAAAATATTCCTCTTGAAGCGTTGCAGATGAAAAGCCTTTCCGAAAAAGGCGAGGGCAAGCTGACCGTTTTTGATAACGGCGAAACCGATTTTTCCGTTGTGCTCCCCGAAAACTGCTCGGATTCTCTCCGTGAAGCCGCCGAAACGCTTCAGAATGTATTTGAGAGAATGACGGGCACGGCTTTGCCCGTTATAACCGAAGGTCAGGCTGATTCATCGGCTCGGAACATCTGCATAGACACGGCTTTGGGAACGGAACGCCCGAGCGGCGACATTTCCGACGGCTACAGAATCAAAATAGGCGACAAGAATATTACGATTTGCGGAGCGACGCAGGCAGGGTCAAGAAACGGTGTTTACGGCTTTGCAGAGGACTTTTTGGGCTGTATGTTCCTGACTCCCGATGATACTTTCGTTCCCGAAACCAAAACCGTCTGCCTTGAAAAAACCGACAGGGTTTTCAAGCCCGCAACAAGCTGGCGTGATGTTTATGCTTATGAAACCGTTCAGAATAAATGGGCGGCGAAGCTGAGACTTAACGGCATTGATGTTGAAAGCGACAATCCCGAAAAGTCAATTGAAGAATTGCAGTATGAGGGCTGGGGAACATGGTGCCACGATTGCTATAAATACCTTTCTCCCGATGATTATTTTGCCGAGCATCCCGAATATTTTTCGGAGAAAGACGGCGTCAGGGTTACATCATATGATAACCGTGAGGCTTATCTTTGCCTGAGCAATCCCGAGGTTTTTGAAATAGTCAAAAATTCTTTGGCGAAAAAGATTGAGGAAAATCCCGATGTTATGTATTGGGATTTCAGCGGCAACGACAATCCGTCGCTTGCAGGCTGTCAATGCGAAAAATGCAGGGCGGCTGATGAAGCGGCGGGCGGAACAGGCATGGGAACGCTTCTGCCGTTCCTAAATAAGCTTGCAAAGGCTTTTCCCGACAAGTATATTTCTACTTTGGCATATCTTCACACCCTTAAAGCTCCGAAAAACATGAAATCTGAGCCGAATGTTGTCATCAAGCTTTGTTCAATGCCGGGCGATCAGGCCTCCGCTTATCTTGACGGAGCTAACGCAAATTCAGCGGAATTTAAGGCGCAGGTTGAGGAATGGTCAAAGATAACAGATAAAATCGTTGTCTGGGACTATGTTGTTAACTTCGCTCACCTGCTCATGCCGTTCCCGAATTTTGCCGTTCAGGCAAAGAATCAGCAGTTCTATGAAGAAAACAAAATAATCGGCGTTTTCCATCAGGCATCCCGTGAAAAAGGCGGTGAATTTGCAAGCCTCAGAGCCTATGTTCTCTCCCGATTGATGTGGGAGGGCAGTCAGACGGATGTTGCCGAATGCGTTTCAAAATATGTTGCCGCTTATTACGGGGCGGCAGCGCCGAAAATTATCGAGTATATGAATCTCTGCGCTTCGGAGCTTTGCAAGTCTCACAAAAAGCTCGGACTTTATGACGGATTAATGCCGCACTATTCGGGATATTTATCCGAAAAGAATATTGAACGCTACAGAAAGCTTATTTCCGAGGCAAAAGAGGCGGTTGCAGGGGATGCCGAGCTTGAAAGCAGGGTTGAAGCTGTTGAGCTGTCGGTTGAATATGCCGCCGTTCTTCTGCCCGAAATCAGCGATTCCGAAAGGCAAAATGCTTTGTCAAAAGTGAATGAGCTTTGCGAAAAGCAGGGAGTTACGATGGTCTGCGAGTGGGACAGCCTTGAAAACTTCAACAAAACCACCCTTGAATCAGCCGTTTCGGGTGCGAAGAAGGATATCAAAAAGCGCAGAACCGTCGGCGGCTCGATTGCGGGCGGGGCGGCGTTGGTTGCAACCGCAGGCGCAGGACTATATTTCCTGATTAAGAGAAAGAAGTAATGAGGAGTATTACAATGACGGAATTATCAAAATGGGAAAGAGCTTCTCAAGCATATATGGAGGAACAAGAAAAATCTGAATTTGCCGGACTGTTTGTTTAATAAATTGTCTATAGGATGACGGAGTAAACCAACGGTCGGTTTACTTCTCTTCAAAAACGATGTATAATCGCAGTAGAAAGGAGGGAAAAGATGGACGCTGAGAAAACGGGCAACTTCATTTGTGAAAACCGCAAAAAACAGGGTATGTCACAAAAGGAGCTGGCTGATAAATTAGGGATTACCGACAAAGCTATAAGCAAATGGGAACGAGGCATATCTTTTCCCGATATTTCAATGCTAATTCCTATTTCTAAAGTATTGGAAATTAGTTTATATGATTTATTAACTGGAGGTGAAGATAATGGACAAGAATGATGCGGAGGTTGTTATTAAAGATACAATTGAGTATGCGAATAACGAAATAAAGAAAAATAAAGATAGAAGTCGCAGGATTGTAATTGCTACACTTGTTTCTGCAATTCTGGTGGTTGCTCTTTTAGGAAGTTGTTTTGTATCATATTCTACATTTAATACAGGCAATCCTTTCTCTGTTGCAAGTGGTTATTTTCAAATAACTGTTTTAAACAAGGAATATGTTGTAATTCAAGAGTCTCCCAAAGTAGTAATCGCTCAGCCAAATTGGCAAGTATTTATAAATTATATGGAGTCCCGAGGCTTTAAAGAAATTGAGGAAGAGCAAATGGGTGCAATGCGGGTTTTTACAAACGGCAAAGAAAAAGAGATGGTTATGTATTCTATAAATGGTAATTATTCCAAATGGCTTTGGTAGTAAATTAAAGTTTTGCTATTTGATAGAGATAAATTCCAATATGTTATCTCAGCACGGTTTTGCGTTAAAACATATGGATGAACCGAGAACTTATGACGGTGTAAATAAAAACTCAGATTTACCTTTATTTTTGTTTGCGGAATATCAAAAGAAATAAGGGAACGCCGTCCTCGGCGTTCCTGAAACCAATAAAAATCAACGGCTGAGCGGTAGGGGCGAACTGTGTTCGCCCGTCCAAAAAATGATGAAATGAAGTGTGCCTGTGGCACATGAAGGTAGGGGTGACCCGGTGTGGTCGCCCGTTTTTCGCAAAAATGAAGTTTGCTCCGAAAAAGCTGATTTTTAAGTGAACAGTGAAGAAGTAAAAGGAGAAAGTTTCAAGGTATGGCGGGGGCTTGCTCCCGCCGTTTGCTTGTTATGACGAATCCGTTGAAAAATAACGATTTTTTGTAGGGAACGCTGTCCTCAGCGTTCCGAAAATCCATAATAAATCAATTTATCCGTTCCTTATCAATCCTCAGCCCTACGGGCAGCTCCTTTTCTAAGGAGCCCAAGGCGATAGTTTTATTATAATAATAAGCTTATCTGCAAAACCGTGGCTGATGGTATAGGCTCCTTTGGCAAAGGAGCTGGCGCATAGCGCCTGAGGATTGGAATGATTGCAGGAAAATCACAAAAATGAACTTCTCCCGTAGGGAACGCCGTCCTCGGCGTTCCGAGGGTTACAGCAAATTTCAGCGGGCGAACGAAGTTCGCCCCTACTGCTATTTTGCCAAAATGAAAAATCCCGGGGAGATAATTCTTCCCGGGATTAATCATAATATTATGATTAATTATTTCTTGATAATAACCGTATTGACCGATTTTGCGCTGACCGAAAAACTGCCGAGGTTCTCAATTTCTTGCTTTTCAAGGCTGTTTTCTTCGTCGGTCACATACATAACGGCGGATTTTTCGCCAAAATCAATGCTGCATTCTTCGGCCTTTTCAGAAAAGTTGATTATTATAACGGCAAGCTCGTCTGAGCAGTCAAAGGCAACTGCATAAGCGTTTTCGCAGTCAATCTGAGCGTCAATTCTGACAGAACCACGCTTTATGTATTTTGAAAAATTGCCGAAAGCGTAATATCTTTTTGTCAGTTTAAAGGTGTTTTCTCCGTTTTCGTCGAAATAGTAAATAATTCCGTCGCAATAATCCACCTCAGACAGACCGACCCAAAGCTGCCAAGCCACGGCGTTCATAACCGTCAGATCTTCGGCCATTATTTTAGCCTGTTCAAGAGCGGAATTCATGCCGTAATCCCTGCCGCCCTGCATATGGCACCATTCGCTGATTTTGACAGGGGCGTTGGGATAATGTATGTCCATCCATTTTCTGTAGCGTTTTGCATATGCAAGCCTGTCGTTGAGCGGCTTATTCAGAAGCGGAATTTTCGGAGTCGGCATGCAGTAGGAATGAATGTCTACTCCGTCAACCTTTGAGCGGATAAGGGGATTTCTGAGCATAATGTGTGAATAGGTTTTGTTGAACCAGCGGATATCGCCGTTCTCTGCTCCTGCGAGCTTAACGCCCTTCAAGCCTTTTCGGGCGTCCAATGCCTTTGCAAAAACTTTCATCAGCGCATAAACCTGACACGGGCGGTAATGACAGCCCTCCTGATTCTCAAGCCACACCCAGACCGGCTCATTGACGGGGGAGATATATTTAATCGGCAAGCCCTCATTCACAAAATGCTCGGTTATATCAAGGCAGTATTTTGCGAATTCGTCAAAATTCTTTCTGCCAAGATTCGTTCTTAACGCAGTATCAAGATAAGCTTTGTGGTTTTTTGTCAGGCGTTCGGGCGGAGAATTAACGAACAGCGTTATTTCATCAACGCCGTATTTCTTTGCCGCATACATGAACCAAACGGCGTTTGCATCATTGCTCCAATCGTAAACACCCGGAGCTTTTTCAAGCCCTCTTGTTCTTCTGCGGTCGGTGCTGTAGCGGCCTGCGTTTGAATCCGCAGAGCCTGCACCGATATTGTATCTGTATTGGCTGATGCCGATTCCCTGCTCATTATCGAACAAAAGCTGAGCGATTCTCTCTCTTTTTTCAAGCCCCGATTCTTCATCGGTGTCAGTCCAGCCGCCGACAAACTGCGCCCACCATGCACCGCTGACGCCAAAGCCGGTTAAGGTCTGAAATCTTTTCTTTTCATCAATTCTTATTTTCATTTTCTTCGCCTCCGTCGTATTTTGTAAAAGAGGTTATGATTAATTCTACTATGGCAGACTTATACTGTCAATACCGAAATAACAATAAAAAATGAGCCCGCAGAAACGGACTCATTGAAATAATTATCTTTCTTTCTTTTCGTAGAATTTTATCGACAAAAACCATGACAGGGCATAGAGCGCAACGGCGGCAAGGCAGATTATAACCAAAACGCTGTTGAAGTTTATCTGAGGATTGATTTGCTTTTTCCCCAATGCATTTGCCGCAATAAAACTGCCTGCGCAGGCAACGCCGATCATAACATAATAAGCAATTCTGCCTTTTTCAATGCCGAATCTGAACATGAACGGCAGGCTGATTGATGATGTAATAAGTGATAGTGAAATCAGCATTTCAATAATCTGAAGCAAATCGACGGCAGAAAAAGAATCGGTTACTGCCATTCTGACCGCCTGAACGGCTGACGACAGGATTATCAGCAAAACCTGAGCCGAAAGCCCGATTAAATATTTTGCCGAAACAATCTGCGATTTTGAATAAGGCAGAGCGCCGCAGTATTCGTTCCACTTGCTCTGTTCATCATATCCGAGCAGGGTTACTGGAATCATTCCGATTATCATGCACGGATAGAATGTAAAGAATATATTATTGCTACCGTAAACCGAAACCGCAAGGAATACCGCCACAATCAGAATATACGCCCTGCAATATGACTTTATCATGTAAAGATCTTTGAGAAATAAGCCTTTCATCTTATTTTGCCTCCTTTACCATATAGACAAACAGTTCTTCAATGCTTATCGGGCTGATTTTTATATCGCTCGGAACAGCCGAGCGCATAACCAACGCTTCAGCGCCGTAAGGCGATATTTTTTTGTGCTTAACCGCCTCCGAGGGGAGAGAGCGGAGCTGTTCTTCGGTGCAATGGATAAGACCGTATTCCGAGAGCAGAAGATCCTTTTCTTCGCAAAGGAGCAGCTTGCCCTTATGAAGAAACGCAACATAGTCGCAGAGCTTTTCAAGGTCGCTGACAATGTGAGATGAAATAAGAATTGAATGGCTCTCGTCTCTTGTGAAATCGCTGAACATCTCAACAACCTCGTCACGCACCACGGGGTCAAGTCCGCTTGTGGCTTCGTCAAGGAGCAAAAGCTTGCTGCCGTGAGACATCGCAACCGCAATGCCGAGCTTCATTTTCATTCCTCTTGAAAAATCCTTGAAGCATTTATTCTCCGGCATCGAAAACTTTTTGAGCAGAGATGAATATTCGTTTTCATCCCAATTCTTATAGGTGTTTTTCATAACCTTTCCGACCTGAACGGGGGTTAACGCTCTGGGAATGCCCACCTCGTCAAAAACAACGCCGACATCCTCTTTTGTCAGGCGGATATCCTCCTCGTTGTCTCTGCCGAGAATCGTTATTTTTCCGCTGTCTTTATGAATGATATCGAGTATCAGCTTAATTGTTGTGCTCTTTCCTGCTCCGTTTTCGCCGATTAATCCCATGATACAGCCGCTCGGCAGGGTCAGATTAAGACTGTCAAGCTTAAAATCTCCGAAGCTTTTTGTGAGATTTTTAATTTCCAAAGCGTTCATTTCATTTCCTCCAAACCAAAGTTAACCATATTTATAATATCCTCTCTGCTGAGCTTGCAGGAAGCCGCAAGCTGAACAATCTGCTCGATATGCTCCTCAATTTTCTTGAGATTTTCTTCTCTGAGCAGTTCAACATTTTTTTGCGCAACATAACAGCCTTTTGCCTGAATGGTATAAATGAATCCGTCCTTTTCAAGCTCGTCATAGGCTCTTTTTGTCGTTATAAAGCTGATTCGCAAATCCTTTGCAAGCCCTCTGATTGATGGGAGCATTTCGTTTTCTTTAAGTTCTCCGCTGATAATCTGATTCTTAATCTGTGAATAAATCTGATCATAAATCGGCGCATCGCTTTTGTTGTCAATCAGTATTGTCATTTTCTCACCTCGGCGAAACTGTATATACACATTATATACAGTTATAACAGTCTTGTCAATAGCATTTATAAATATTTTTTCAATAGTCGTTTTGCATAAAAAAGCCAATAGGATTTTGTTGAAATGGTAAATAGTGATTTGCTTGATTGACTTAAAAGGCGTATATGTGCTATTATCTTTTTATATACAAT
>JBJEQD010000094.1:0-34006 GCA_051881575.1 Acutalibacteraceae bacterium
ACGATACTGTTCAACCCGTGCGGCCGAGCTGTTCATTCTTGTCCGCCGTATTCAGCTTTTATTATTTCTTGTAACGGAATCTTCAAACAAAGCTGACTGATTAAATCTCTTATTGTTTTCAGGCAAACGGATTAAACCGCAATTTATTACTTCAGAAAGCTAAAAGTAAAATAATAGCCCAAAAAGTCAGACATGTTATATAAAATATCGGTAAAATAAAATATGGCATCTGACAAATATACGCTTAATTCTTCAGTATTGTTCCAAGAGCTTTTGGCGCATTCCCAACAATATAATATATTTCCCATAAGACATTTATTATCTTCATTCAATACTCTTATATTTTCAGAAAAAGATGCTTTTGGACTGTTGATTTTGAACTCTTTTATTGTGTTATAACAAATATCAACTTGCATATATCCGTTGAAATCGGCAAAATCATATGTATCAAAGCACCAAAAATTAACTGAATATTTTTGACCGTTGGGGAAAGTTACAAAATTATTGTTGGCATATGTTGAGAAAACAAAGTCGTCACTTGTTCCGTTGTTAAAAGTTACGGTTACCGTTTCTCCGTAAGGATATTCAATATCAAAGTAATTGTAATATTCAACAGCGTTTTCTAAATAATAATCAATATTGCTTACATCAACATCGTTAACATAATACGATAGAGTATGAATTGTTACGGTTGTTTCTATTTGCTGATTCAAGAAAAAGACTGTTATGCGGTTTTCTCCCTCAATGGGTTCAGATGCAATTACAGCTTTCAAAGAATCGCTTTGATGATAACCGTCACATATTTCTTTGTTCCCAAAATCAAATGTTTTCCCCGAATCAAAAATTATTGTTGCGGTTGCATCAATTAAAATGTTTGTTTCTGAATCCGAATAACTGTAATAAAAGCAATCACAATCCATCAGCAAATCGTGTTTAAACTTGATTTCAGATACTTTTTCGCCCAAATATTCAGCGAATATATTAACATCTACTATTGACCAGTACACATCTGCAAAAAAGAAATATTCTCCTGCTTCTAAATAAAAGATTTTACTTAGATTTTGTTCAGTAGAGTCCGGACTGTATGTGTAAGACAGTTCTGCATCATAATTTTGCTCGCTGAAAATACCGTACCATGTTGAGTTGTGCATTTTATTATAGGTGAATGAATAATAACCGTCGTGTTCGGCAATAAATGAATAGTAAACAGAATAATTGCTGATTTCATCGCCCCATTCAACTTCTTTAACCGTTTGTCTGCCTAAACCAAATTCGCCTGCATATTCATAATATGTGTCTTCACGCTCAATAGGTTCATATGCAGAAAAAGCATTAACTGTTGATATTCCCACAATCATCAAAAATGCAAGAAACAATGAAATAAAACTCTTTACTCTTTTTGTCATTTAAAAACCCTCCATTAATATGTTATTGACCGATTGTACCTACAACTCTTCCGTATTTATCCAGATAAAACACTCTGTCTCCTCTGTCAGCGGTATATGTGCCATCCAAGTTTTCATATACTATATAATATTTATCTGAAATAACTGTTCCGTTTTTATCAATGAGCCATTGATAACTGTATCCGTCTGTTCTGTTACCGTTTTCGTTCGGTGCAGTAGCAACACCGACGGCTTCAAAAAGCTCATATGCTGTTTTTTCATAATCGCTGTTAAATTTTGAATTGTTAAGATCTATATTGCTGAATCTGCCTTCGGGGCAAAGATTGTTACCATAAAAATCATATATTGCAAATTTCCATTCGGTGTTTTCAAGATTTCTTGTTTCGGATGCCAATATCCGGTCATTTGCAAATCTTTCAATTTCTTCATATCTGCACGGAACGATTTCTGTGCCTGTTGTGCTGTTTATAATGCCACAATAAGTTTTGTTGTTTTTAAAACAAACCGAAACTCTATATTCCAAGCTGTTTTTGGTGTAAAAATTTTCTTTTATCACAGGAGTTTCATCAATTATTTCTTTATTATTTAGTTTATAATCAAAAACATACAGTTTTCCGTCATATATTCCGTACCATTCATCATCACCACTGTTTATATCTCGCCCGAAATAGTATTCAAAACAGTTATCATAGACTTTATTGCCTGAATCATCAACAAAATAAAATTTTCTGTCGCCAATACACATTTTATAGTAAACTTCATCGTCAAAAGTATTTCTTATGCCGGAAATTCCGGCGCAATAAGGAATGATAAATTCGCCTTTAAGATTTATTAAGGCTACATTTGAATCCTCTTCTGACATGAAGTTTTCAACATAATATCTGTCTTCGTCCCATTTAACTATATAGTCAAATTGTGGACTCACTATTATGTTTTCTTTTATATCAGCAATACCGTATTTGTTTTTATTATGATAGAAGTTTTTGCTGTTTTCGGGATTGGAATAACATATTATGTATTTATCCGACGGTTCATAGCGATATTCGTAATCAAAGAATACTTTTTGTTTGTTGCTTGAAATTTCTTTGATCTTTTCATATTCCCTTGTTACCGAATTATCAACATTTATTTTTGTCAAAAAGGGCACGGTCGTTTCTGTATTGTTTGTTTCTGAAATTGTTGTTGAAACGGCAGAAGTTGAAGTCTCTTCGGGAACGGGATTCCGAGAGCAGGACGAGAAAAGAACAGATAAACACATAATCAATAATATTGCTTTATGTTTTTTTATTTGCATCTTCTTGCCCTCCAATCAAAATCAATATAGATAGGCTCTGCATCAGGCGGCAAGGCAGGCAGAGTAACCTTTTCAAAACCTTCAAGCATTATGAACTCTTCAGTTTGTGTTATATATCCGTCATTTTCGATAGCTTCAAGATATTCTTCTTCCGTATCGAAAGGATATTCGCCTCGCTCATAGTATTTATTTATAAGCTTATCGTCAAATGTATAAAGGATATCAACATTATAAACCTCGAATTCTTCTTGCCCTTTGAAATCTTTAGGATTCATAACAGGAACATCACCATATCTTATCATTCTATGGCACCATGTGTTGTTTGCTTCTTCAAAAACCTCTTTAGGAATATCAAAATAAAGAATAAAATCAACTGCTGCCATACATTTTGGCTCTGAGGCATCCGATCCGATAGTAAACAGACCTGCCATATCAGGGTTTTCTGAATAATATTTTTCTCTCCACTCGTCAAGCTCTTCCGGGCTTACCAAATCGGCAAAAAACGCATTAATACCATGGTCGGGGTAGTAAAGCAGTCTATATTTGGTTTGGTAAAAATCAATATCATCTCCGCCACCGCCCGAATCACCATCATTAAAAGGCGGACAAAGTTGCTCATCATCCGAACCGGAATCGGCAGGATACTCTTCCTCAAGCCCCGGTGTAAGATTAACTCTCGTTGACGGAACAGTTAGTTGAAAACGAGTTGTTGAGTCTGTTTTTGTGGGTTGCTCTGTAGTGACGGTGCAGATTTCCGTTGTTTGCGAATAAACCTTTGTTGTTGATTCCGGATAAACTAATGTTGTTTCTTTTGCAACAGATTCAGATGATAAAAATGTTGTTGTATTTTCAGGTTTAATTTTAACACCTGTTTGATGAGGAAGAATAAGCAAAACTGAAATGAAAACCACTAACGACATAACAATACCTGCGTTTTGGATTATATTTTTTTTCTTTTGCTTTCTTGACTTATCATACGCTTCTTTCTTTTCTAATATTTTTGATACCCTTTCTTCATATTTATCCATAAATAAATCCCTCCTTTTCAAGAGCAGATTTTAAAGATTGCTTTGCTCTGTAAAGCAATACTTCTGTTTGTCTTTTGCTTTTCTTGATTATAAATGCTATTTCTTCATTAGAAAGGTCGTTAAAGTAAGAAAGGTAAATTACTTCCCTATAAGCAGGGTTAAGGGTTTGAATTGCGGAGTGAAGGTCTGATTTTGTTTCAGCGTTGCAAATGTCATCCTCAACACAAAGCTTATCTTCGTCGCCAAGCGTCGTTTCATCAAAAATGAAAGTTGTTTTGCTCGATTTTCTAATAAAATCAACAGCCTTATTTCTCGCTATTCTGAATAAGTATGTTTTGAACTGGGATTCATTGCGGAATTTGTTTTTCTTTGAAATGAGTTCAACAAAGGTGTCCTGCATCAAATCTTCTGCGGTTTGCCTGTCATGGACAAATTTGCAGATGAAGTTCATAAGACTGTCGCTGTAGGTCTTAACGACAATAATCAAACCTTCGTTATCGCCGTTAAGATAATCGGCATATGCCTTGGCACCTATATCCACAAACTCACCCCCGTTTGAAAAGCTTTTCAAATATTAGTCGTTTTAAAATCTATAAACTCACACATAAAATGAAGATTTTTACAATTTAATTATATAATTTGTTAATATATTGTCAATAAGCAATTATCGGCTTGTCTCAAATTCAAGAAATAATTCAGTTGAAAACCTGTATTTGAAAGAGATTACATGTCGGCTGTTAAGAAGGGCACGCAGTTTGTCCTGTATGCTGAAAAACATGTATAAATTTCTTGTATATCAATTCTGCTTTTGAGAACTGTTTTTGAAAAGCCAAATAAATTGTTGTTTTGTACATAGAAAGCAAAAACTGCCCTCACGAGGAGAGCAGTTATGATTAATTTATTCTATTAGTTTGTCTTCTGTGAACAAGTCCTTATTTTGCGTTATTCAATTTGTTATGTTGTTTTGCGGGATATTATCCTGTTTATCTTTGAAAAAGGTAAAATCGTTCCACGGGCTGACGCTCAGCTCGGGGAGAGCGGAAAACGAAAGCAATTCGCCGCTGACGGGGTGGGCAAATTCAAGCGATCGGGCAAAAAGGGCAAGTCTGCCCGAACCGCCGCCGTATTTTCCGTCGCCGAAAAGCGGCATTTTGCGGCTTGCAAACTGAACTCTTATCTGATGAGTTCTGCCCGTATGCAGTAAAACATCAACCAGCGATAATCCGCCGTTTTCTTCTATTACCTCATATTCAAGCGAAGCCTCACGAACGCCCTTTCGCATACGCTTCACAACATAGGTCTTATTTTTCTGCTTGTCCCGGAACAGCAAATCCTTGAACTCTCCGCTTTTTTCGCTCGGAGAGCCGTGAACGACGGCGTAATAACGCTTCTTGATTTTGTTCTGCTCCGCCTGCTTTGAGAGAGCCGCAGCCGCCTGCTGAGTTTTGGCATAAACCATAATTCCCGCCGTTTCCCTGTCGAGCCTGTGAACGGGATATGCCTGCGCTTTCTCGCCGTTTTCGGCAAAATGCCCGTTTAGAATCGCAATCATGTCTTCGCCGCCCGCCGTGCTTTGGCTGACAACGCCCGCAGGCTTCAGGCACACGGCAACAGCCGCATCCTCAAATAGTATTTCCGTTTTCAATTCTGCTTTTCGCCCTTTTCTCACTGCGGCGCAGCGAAAATCTTATGTTATCGGCAACGAGCCAAAGCTGGCTTGCAAGCTCAAGCGGATCTTCACGCATTCCCGTTCTGAACCATTCGGAGATTATTCCGAAAAACGCATATTCATAAAATGAAGCGATAAATTCAACATCTTCATCGGGAACGGCCATTCCGCTTGATGTGTACTGAATAAAATCAATCATAATGTGCTTGCACGACTTATACATATAGTTCTCAAAATAATCATAGCTTCGTGAAGAACAGATGTTGTTGATGATTTTTTTGTGTCTGTAGGCGGTGTTGGCAACCTTGATGAAGGCTTCAAGCCATGAGCCGCCGTTTTTGTGCTGTTCGGTAATGACTTTAAGCTCCTCTGTGAAAACTTCTTCGAGGAGATCATAAATATCGCTGTAGTAATAGTAAAAAGTGTTGCGGTTTATTCCGCAGGATTCAACAATATCCTTGACCGTGATTTTATCAAACGGCTTCTTTTCAAGCTGTTCAATAAAGGTGTCAAATATCAGCTTTTTCGTATCCTTTTGCATATGTCCCTCCGATATTATTTTATTTTGTCCCATTTTATACCACAAAAAGCAAGCGTTTTAAACTGCTTTCGACTGCATTATAACACACTTTCCGAGAATAAACAAGCCCGTTTATGCAACATTATCCATTCAAAGTAATCATACTGTATATAAAAACGGCCTGCCGAAGCAAGCCGTTCTATTATGTTTACTGTTATTCGCTTGTTACCCCTGCGGTTGTTTGCTCGGTCACGGCAACGGCGCTCTGCGGAGCCGATGTTGTCTGAGGAACGGCGGATTCGGGAAAATCGAAGCCGTGAATAAATCCGTTTTGTTCAAGGGAACAGATATCTCCTCCGATAACCCTGCCGTCATAGATAAGCAGGTTTGCCTGAACGGAGCCCGTCTGTTCTTCAAGCCCCGGGTAATTCAGAATGTTATATGTCCATCTTTTGGCTCTTACGCCTTTGTACGGCTCCAAATCAAGCCCCTGCGCCTTGTTCATTTCGGCATATTCAACATATCCCGCATCGAAATCCTGCGGAATGATTACCTCGCTTATTTCAACGGGATCCTCGGATATCTTCCAGCCGAACTGAGAAAGAAACGCCGCTCTTTCCTCTGCGTTTGAGGCCTTGTAGCTGATAACGGAATCATTTGCCGCCGTCGGCTCGCCTCCCCTGCCGATTATCAGCACGATTGCAACCGCAACCGCCGCAATGGCAATCACAAGCGCCGCAATCTTTGCCTTTGAGGTTTTAACAGAATAAACAAACATAAACTCACCGCCTGACAAATATATATGCCCCTGCGGCGGTTAATATTACACTTCAAGCAGAGAGATATATATTCCCTTTTCGGTTATGTCGATTGCCCCGTAATCCCCGCTTCTGATACTGCCAGGATTCATAATATACAGCCCGTCACGGTAATCTGTCACGGCTTTGTGGGTGTGACCATATAATGCAATGCGGGCTCCCGCCTCTTTTGCCTTTGAAATAAGAATGGAATTGCCCGATTTGACCTGCTCGGTAAAGCCGTGGGTGCAGAATATTTTGACCACGCCGGCAGTCACAAGCTCATTAGTTGGCAAAAGCGAATAAAAATCGCAGTTGCCGCAGACCTGAATAATTTTTCTGCCTGCAACGGCATCGCCGATATCGTTAAAATCCCGCTCACCGTCGCCCAGATGAATTATCATTTCAGCATTTGGATTTGCATAAAGCGCCTCGCTCATGCAGCGGCTGTTGCCGTGCGAATCCGAAAAAACAAGAATCCTCATAATCCGTCCTCCGTTCTACCGATTATTGCTCTGACATATCTATATTATAAAGGATAAAGGCGGTGATTGCAATGAGCAAAGATAATTTATCATTCGATGAAATCCTGAGGCTTGCCAAGGCTGCCGAATCAAAGAAGCCCGAGGATTTGCTCGGAGCCGTTCAGTCAAAGCTCAGCGATGACAGGGCAAGCGAAATCAAGAGAATTCTCGGCGACAAAAAGGCGCTTGAGGAACTGCTCAGCAGCGAACAGGCGCAAAGGCTGATGAAGCAATTCAGAGGCGGCAAATAATTTTTAACGGTGGCGGAACGGATGGATAACATAAACGATATTTTATCGAGCCTCTCCGATGAGGATTTTGAAAACTTAAAGGCTGCGGCAGAAAACCTGTTTTCTTCTCAGGGCGGCGCAGAGGCGGGCGGCAAATCGGAGCCTGCCTCCGGCTCCGCCATGCCCGATTTTTCGAGCCTGCTCGGCAACGCTCAGATGATGGCGAAGCTCAGCTCAATCATGAGTGCCATGAACAAAAAAGACGACCGAACCAAGCTTATTGAAGCTTTGAAGCCTCTGCTTAGCGAAAAAAGAAGAAAGAAAGCGGATGAAGCCATGCAAATTCTGAAACTGCTTGATATTCTCCCCGCTCTGTCGAACCTGATGGGCGGTGACGGCAACCGGTGAGCAGACCCATGAGAATAATACTGCCCGAACGCCGCTGTTCATCGGGAATCCGCAGCGGCTCCTGCGATTCCGACCGCTCCGTCATTCTTCCGATAGTAATTCTCCTGATGGCGGACAGATGCGACTTCGGGCTGATTTTTTCTTTGATTTATATTCTGATGTAGCTTGCAAAATCTCACGGGATAGTGTAGAATAAGAGAAAAATACACAACAGGAGCGATAAACATGGAATATACTTACAGAACGAGCGGAACCTGCTCCCGTCAGATAAGCTTTGAGCTTGATAACGGAATTGTTAAAAATGTTCATTTTATGGGCGGCTGTGACGGCAACCTCAAAGGCATCGGAGCAATCGTTGACGGAATGAAAGCCGAGGATGTTATTGAAAGATTCAGCGGTATTCGCTGCGGCTTCAAAAGCACCTCCTGCCCCGACCAACTTGCAAGAGCATTGAAAGAGGCAATGAGCAATGAATGATAAAAAGAGTATCAGGCTGACTTTTTATATTGTCTGCGCCCTTTTGCTCGGCGCACCATACATATGGAAGCTCATCAAGCTTGTTCCCGAGCTTCTCAAAACCCTGCCGAATGCGGCGCAGGTGCTTTCCGCCGCAGGCTATTCAATCGTCGTTATTGCTTCAATTGCCGTTGCATATAAGCTCGGCGAGGCTTTATGGATAAGGATTGTCAGCATTTATTCGATGATAGGGCTTATTGTCGGAGTTCTGACAATGATGACAAGAGCGCTCGGCGGCGGTGAGGTATTCGAGGTCCTGTTTGAGCTTGTCTGCGCACCGTTCTACGGCATTGATTCGCCCGTTGCGGTTTCTCTGCTCATGCTTATTCTGACAATAACCTCATCTGCTTTTCTCAATAAAATACCGAAAAATTCATCGGGTGAAAACAAATCCGCATAACAAAACAGGGCTGCGACGGCAGCCCTGTTTTTATGCTTTTTTCAGTTAAGAACCGGAATAAATGCGTTGTGAACGGCTTCAACCGCCTTGTCGCCGTCCTCAACATCGATAAGAACGGAAATTTTAATTTCACTTGTCGAAATCATCTGAATGTTGATATCCGCTTCAAAGAGAGCCTCAAACATCTTTGCGGCGATTCCGGGGTGGGATTCCATGCCTGCGCCGACAACCGAAACCTTGGCAACATCCTCGTCGCAGATTATCTCAAGTCCGCTGAGAAGCTCAAGCTCTCTGAGAGTTTCAAGCGTTGCGTCAATATTCGCCTTGGTGGTTGTGAATGCGATATCCTTTGTGTCGCCTCTGCCGACCGACTGAAGAATGATATCAATATTTACATTCTTTGCGGCAAGCTTGCCGAAAATTTTATAAGCAATCCCCGGAACATTGGGAACTCCGATTATCGAAATGCGAGCTACATCCGTATCCTTTGTAACTCCTCTGACGAGCATTTTTTCCATTGATGCTACCTCCTTAACGATTGTGCCGGGTGCGCTGACAAGGCTTGAAAGCACCTCAAGCTTAACATTATATTTTTTTGCCATTTCAACGGAGCGGTTGTTGAGAACCTGCGCTCCGAGGGTTGCAAGCTCAAGCATTTCATCATAGGTTATCTCGCTGAGCTTACGGGCGCCCTTGACCTTTCTCGGGTCAGCGGTGTAAACGCCCTCAACATCCGTATAAATCTGACAGCGGTCAGCATGCATGGCGGCGGCGATAGCAACTGCGCTTGTGTCCGAGCCGCCTCTGCCGAGGGTTGTGATATCGTCATATTTGTTGAGACCCTGGAAGCCCGCAACAACAACGATATTTTTCTTTGCAATTTCCATTTTAATGCGTTCCGCCGAAACCTTTTTGATTCTTGCGCTGCCGTAGACGGAGTTTGTTGAAAATCCCGCCTGCCAGCCGAGCAGAGAGCACACAGGATAGCCGAGCTTCTCAATCGCCATTGCAAGCAGAGAAATCGAAATCTGCTCGCCCGAGGCAAGAAGCATATCCATCTCACGCTTTGAAGCGTGGGGATTTATCTCGTTCGCCTTTTCAATGAGGTCGTCGGTCGTGTCGCCCTGAGCGGAAACAACAACGACGACATCGTTGCCCTGCTTGTAAGTATCGGTAACGATTCTTGCAACATTCATTACCCTTTCGGCGTTGGCAACCGAACTGCCGCCGAATTTCTGAACAATTAAAGCCATAAAAAACCTCCAAATTCTGTAAAGGAAAAAATCAATAATCCGTTATTCTGATTACCGATTCAATTTTTGCATCTTTTACGCCGCCCAGCTTTTCGGAAAGCTCTTTTTCCGATATCGGCTCTGTGGTAAATGCAATTTCGCCTTCGGGAGCGTTCTCACGGGCAAGAATCTCAACCTTGCCGAAAAGGCTGTTGAAGCTTGCAACCGCAGAAGCCGCATTTTCTGTTGTTGCCCTGATATAAAACGAGGTAACATTTTCAAGATAATCCGCAACATAGCCGGGTTCGCTGTCTTTCCAGCCGAAGAATTTTTTGCGCTCCATGTGCTTTGCGCAGTCGATAACATCGGCAACAACGGCGCTCGCCGTCGGCATTTTTCCTGCGCCTCTGCCATAGAATACAACATCTCCGATTGCGTCGCCTCTGACGAGAATCGCATTGAACACATCATCAACCGATGCAAGCTGGCTGTGATTCTGAACAAACGCAGGCGAAACCATGACGGAAATCCTGCCGTCGCCGAGCTTTTTGGCTCTTGCAATGAGCTTTATGACGCCGCCCCATGAATGAGCGTATTCAACATCGGAAAGTGCAATTTTTCTGATTCCCTCGGTGTGAACCGAATCGGGATAAACATGCTTGCCGAAGCAGAGAGCGGCAAGAATGCAGATCTTTCTGCAAGCGTCAAAGCCGTCAACATCTGCGGAGGGGTCACGCTCGGCGTAGCCGTTCTTCTGAGCAAGCAGAAGCGCCTCGTCAAAGGTCATCCCCTCAGTAATCATTTTAGTCAGAATGAAATTAGTTGTTCCGTTCAGAATGCCTGCAATTTCATCAATATCGTTTGCGGCAAGGCACTGGCTGATAGGTCTGATAATCGGAATACCGCCGCCGACGCTCGCTTCAAAGAGGAAGTTAACATTTTTCTCGTCGGCAACCTCCAAAAGCTCACAGCCTTTAACGGCAACAAGCTCCTTGTTTGAGGTAACAACGCTCTTGCCGGCTTTGAGGCATGCAAGAACATATTCATAGGCAGGGTGAAGCCCGCCCATGGTTTCAACAACTATTTTTATCTCATCGTCCTCAAGAATTTTTGAAAAATCCGAAATTACAATCTGCTCATAGGGGTCTCCGGGAAAAGTTCGGCGGTCAAGAATATATTTCAGTTCCAATTCATTCTGCATACTTTTCTGCACGATATGCTCATGATTCTTTTTCAGCAGGCTTGCAACGCCCGAACCGACCACACCGTAGCCCATTATGGCAACATACATAGAAAGCTCTCCTTCGGAAAAAATGAATATTATTGTTTTATATTCTAACATATCTTTTCAAAATAATAAAGTATTATTTTGAAGTTTGTTAATTTTTTATGTATTTTATAATAATATAATTGTCTTTTGGGTAATTATGGTGTAAAATAATGTTAAATTCTATATTCTTAACGGGTTACGGGAGGTCTAAAATGGATATTACCGAAAAAAGAAAGGCTACTTTAATAAATTTCATTTTCTATGCTTTTATTATTGCGGCTTACTATCTTTTTATGAAATTTGCGTTCTGGCTGGTTGCGCCGTTTATCTTTGCATTTCTTATCGGAATGCTGCTTCAAAAACCCGTCAGAGCAATCTCAAAAAAAACAAAAATAAAAAAGGGCATTGTCTCGGCGGTTGCCGTTTTGCTGATTATTGCAATTCTTCTCAGCGCAATCGTGCTTGTGGGCTACAGAATAGCCGTTGAATTCAGGGGCTTCGGTCAATACCTTATGTCGCTGTTCAACGACCTGCCCGGGCTTATCAAATCCTGCGAAGCGTGGATAATCAATCACATAACATTTCTGCCCGATTCGCTTGAAAAGACCGCTACCAACGCAATATCTGACTTCACCGACCGCCTGCTTCTGCTCCTCGTTGAGCAGGAAAACACCTTTGAAGGCAGCGGAGCGGCGTCAAGCTTTGACTTTTCGGTTCTTGCAACTCCCCTCGGCGGGCTTCTCTCAACGGCAAGGCAGATTCCCTCAATAATAACCGCAACTCTTATCAGCATAATCGCCTGCTTCTTCATCACATGCGATTATGACAATGTTACAAATCTGATAAAGAAAAATGTTTCGGAGGAACACGAAAGAGCAATCGTCAGAACCAAGAGGATTTTCGGAGATATTATAGGAAAAATGTGCAAATCCTATGTCACGATTATCTTTATCACTTTCTGTGAAATTTCAATCGGTCTGAATATTCTGAAGCTTGTCGGCGTTTACAACGGCGGCTACATCGTTGCGATTTCCATTGTTACCGCTCTTGTTGATATTCTGCCCGTGCTCGGAACGGGAACCGTTATGGTTCCGTGGGCGCTGTTCAGCCTGTTTTCGGGCAAAATCGGTCTCGGCATCGGTCTTTTCGTTATCTACGGAGTTATAACCGTAATCCGTCAGATTCTCGAGCCCCGTCTTGTTGCAATGAATGTAGGTCTTCATCCTATTCTGACGCTCATGGGCATGTATCTCGGACTTCAGCTTTTCGGAGTTATCGGAATTTTCATTGTTCCCATAACCTTCGTTCTCATTAAAGCGCTCAACGAGGAGGGCATTATTCATCTTTACGGCAAAGGCAGAAAAGCCACCGAACCCGCACCCGAGCCTGCTCCCGAAGAAGCGCCGAAAAAGAATTAACCTCTGAGATATCGGATTTTGCTGTTTTTTTCGTATCATTGTATAAAAAACACTAAAAAAATTATTGAAATTGGAAAACTTTTGTGATATAATTCTATTTAACACGGCGTCAGCACGGTATAAATTAATATTTTCCTGCCTTGACCCTTTCAAAAGGGCGGCATACTTAAAAGGAGGAAGTTTTTTGAAATTATATAATGCAAAAGACATCAGAAACATCGCCGTTGCCGGTCACAGCGGCAGAGGCAAAACATCACTTGCGGAGGCTATGCTTTTCAACGCAAAGGCAACCGACAGACTCGGTAAAACGGCGGACGGCAACACCGTTCTCGACTTTGACGCCGAAGAAAAGAGAAGAAAAGTTTCAATTTCAACAGCCATGGCGGCTTTTGAATGGAATAACACAAAGATAAATCTGCTTGACACTCCGGGTCTTTTCGACTTTGCGGGCGGTCTGAGCGAGGGTATCCGTGCGGCTGAGACAGCTCTTATCGTTCTCGGCTCAGGTCACGGAGTTGATGTCGGCGCAGAAAAGGCTTTCAAAGCGGCTTCTGAGAGAAATCTTGCAAAGATTTTCGTTCTCTCCCGCTGCGATTCCGAGCATGCGGATTTCGGCAAGACCTACGGCGCACTCAAAGAGGTTTACGGCTCAAAGCTTTGCCCCGTAGTTGTTCCCTATGTTGAGAATGAAAAGGTTTCGGCTTATGTTGACTTTTCGGTTAACAAGGCTTATAAATACGATAACGGCAAGGCAACCGAGATTCCCATGCCCGAGAGCGACGAGATTGCGGAGCTGAAAGCTGAATTCAGCGAAGCAGTTGCTTCGGCAGATGAAGAACTCATGGAGAAATTCTTCATGGAAGAGGAGCTCACAGCTGACGAGATTGCAAGAGGACTTAAAGCCGGCGTTGCTTCGGGAGATATTTACCCCGTTTATGCCTGCTCAGGTCTCAAGAACGAAGCTGTTGACCTGCTTCTTAACGGCATTGTTGCCGCCGCTCCCGACGCCGCTTCAAAGGCCGGCGAAGGCGACCTCAAATGCGACGAAAACGGCCCTGTTGCCGCTATATGCTTCAAGACCATCGCTGACCCGTTCGTCGGAAAAATGTCCTTCTTCAAGGTTGTTTCCGGCAAGATCACTCCCGACACTCCCGCTTATAATGAGCGCACGAGCGAGAGCGAGAGAATGGGCAAGATAGTATTCCTCAAGGGCAGCAAGCAGGAGGACGCTCAGGCAATCGTTGCCGGCGATATCGGCGTTGTTACAAAGCTTTCAGGCTTCAAGACGGGCGACACTCTCTGCTCGGCTAAGAATGAAGTTAAGCTTGAAGGAATCAACTTCCCGCAGCCCTGCCTTCCCATGGCTATCAAGGTTCGCAAGAAGGGCGAAGAAGATAAGGTTGCCGCAGGCCTCAACAGACTTGCAGAAGAAGACCTTACCATTTCCTACACCACCAATCCCGAAACAAGAGAGCAGATTCTCTCCGGTCTGGGCGAGCAGCATCTTGATTCGGTTGTTACAAAGCTTAAAAACAAATTCGGCGTTGAGGTTGACCTCTCCGTTCCGAAGGTTGCTTACAGAGAAACCATCAGCAAGAAGGTTGCCGTTCAGGGCAGACATAAGAAGCAGTCCGGCGGCAGCGGCCAGTTCGGCGATGTCTGGATTGAGTTTGAACATATCGACAGCGACGAGTTTGAATTTGCCGAGAGAGTTGTCGGCGGTTCAGTTCCCAAGAACTTCTTCCCCGCTGTTGAAAAGGGTCTGCGTGAAGCAATCCTCAAAGGACCTCTTGCGGGCTATCCCGTTGTCGGCCTGAGAGCAACTCTTTACGACGGTTCTTCACATCCCGTTGACTCAAACGAAATGGCGTTCAAGATGGCGGCAAAGATCGCTTACAAGAACGGTATGCCCCAGGCAGGCCCGAAGCTTCTTGAACCCTACGGCTCACTCAAAGCCTATATGCCCGGCGACAATCTCGGCGACATCATGGGCGACATCACCAAGAGACGAGGCAGAGTTCTCGGCATGGGTCCCTGCGAGGACGACCCCAAAATGCAGGAGCTTGTTGCTGAAGTTCCCATGGCTGAAATGGGCGACTTTGCAACGGTTCTCCGCTCCGTAACTGTCGGCAGAGGCTATTTCTCATTCGTATTTGACCACTATGAAGCAGCTCCCGAAAATGTTGCTCAGAAGGTTATCGAAGAAGCAAAAGCCGCCGCAGAAGCAGAATAATATCAAACATAAAATTTGCCGCTCGGTTATCCCGGGCGGCTTTTTTGTGGGTTAAACACTGAGGACAGCGTTCCCTACTGAATTTTGCGTATTTTCAGATAGTTTCATTTATCCGTTAGCATATCAATCCTCCGTCTTTTGCTTCGCAAAATCCACCTCCTTTTCAAAGGAGGCTAACGAAGCAGCAACCTATTGCATGGGCTCCTTTGGCAAAGGAGCTGCCCGTAGGGCTGAGGATTGGCAAGGTGCGGATTAAATGAAATAATACTGATTTTCGGAACGCCGTCCTTGGCGTTCCGTTAGATTTGATGCGTTTTCACGGACAGCCGCAAGGGCTGTCCCTACAATATTATTTTTAATTTGTAGCGGACGATGCCCACATCGTCCCAATACGGTAGGGCGGGGGCTTGCTCCCGCCGTTTTGGATTTATGAAGAATACATCATTTTGCAAAAAATCATTCGCCCTTGGCGAATCGGTTCGTCGGGGACGCCGAACCCTACGGGCTTTTCGTGAATTTGTGCGTTTTCAGGCGACAACCGTAGGGGACGGGTCGCCCGTCCCGCAAAAAACGAGCCTTTGTTTTTACATTTTCCCGGAACGCTGAGGACAGCGTTCCCTACGAAAAATCGTTATATATCAACAACTTTATGTAAATTAACGGCGGACGAACACAGTTCGCTCCTACCGTGTTGCCACTGATTTCTGCTGTTTTCACAGACAGCCGCAAGGACTGTCCCTTCGATTTGCTTTTTCAATTTGTAGGGGACGATGCCCACATCGTCCCAAAGAAAAATATTTCATTATTCGCCTGTGGCGAATCGGAACGCTGAGGACAGCGTTCCCTACGAAAGCCAATTGTATAACATGGTTTATATTTGAAAATTAACCTTCCAATCCTCAGGCGCTATGCGCCAGCTCCTTTGCCAAAGGAGCTGATGCCGTCAGCCACGGTTTTGCAGACAGCTTATTATATAGATTAAACTTTCGCCTTGGGCTCCTCGTAGAAAAGGAGCTGCCCGTAGGGCTGAGGATTGATAATGTTATTAAATAATCAAGATTCACGGACAGCCGCAAGGGCTGTCCCTTTCATAAGTTTTATTTAACATATTGTTTTTGTTGGCTTGATTGTGTTATAATTATCAAAAGCTATAGATAGCGAAGAAATCTTTACAAGGAGGTAAATCGTATGATTGCAAACAAACTGAAACCCGGTGACGAAATTCGTGTAGTCGCACCGTCAAGAAGTCAAGCTATTATTTGGGAGAATACGCACCGTCATGCGATGGACTTCTGGAAGAACTCAGAATTTAATCTGACATTTTCAAAGAATTGTTGTGAGCTTGATAGATATGAATCTTCAAGTATTGCATCTCGTGTTGAAGATTTACATGAGGCGTTTCGAGACCCAAATGTCAAAATGATTATTACCAGCATAGGTGGTTTTAATGCAAATCAACTTCTTCCGTACCTTGACTACGATTTGATTGCCCAAAACCCAAAAATCCTTTGCGGATATTCGGATATTACAATCTTGGAAAATGCCATTTATGCCAAAACCGGTCTTGTGACATATAGCGGTCCGCACTACTGCACCTTCGGCTTTGACGGAGAACCCGAATACACACGAAAAGCGTTTTTGGATTGTCTAACAAAAGACGAGCCACTCCGTATTTCTCCTTCTAAAACTGCCGGACAATATACTATTCTGCAAGAAGGCATGTGTGAGGGTGCTGTTATCGGCGGCAACCTTTGTACAATCAATTTGTTGCAGGGCACACCATATATGCCTGATATCCGCAATAAAGTGTTGTTTATCGAAGATGATAATATTATGGGCGAATATTTCAGTTACGAGTTTGAACGCAACCTGCAGTCATTATTGCAGATTGAAGGTGCAGATACCGTAAGAGGTATCGTATTCGGACGCTTTGATGATAGCTGCGGAATGACATTGGAACGAATTACCGATATTATCCGGGATAAAATACCAACTAATATTCCTGTAGTTTTCGGTGTTGATTTCGGACATATCTTCCCAATTATTACTTTCCCGATTGGCGGAAATGTGCGTATAAAAGCAAGCAAAAATGATATAGAAATTGTCTTTGATTTGCATTAAAATAGTTATTAATCAGTGCTTGTTATTCTTTTCTCGGAGAGCACACTGCACCACACAACTAGTTACCGAAAAGTCATAGACTTTTTGGGGAGAGGAGGAACAGTGAAGTGAATGAGTTTTCGCAGTTATGCGGAAACGAGTGATACGGAGCTTGTGACAACGAGGTGGTGACAGTAAATTCGCCCCTACCGCATTCATTCTGCAAAAACGACCCCGAAAGTCAGGAAATACTGATTTTCGGGGTCGTTTTATATTTTTTGCTTTTTCTCAATTTGGTTGTTGATGTTATATTGTTCTGACTTTGATTGCGCCGTCAACGGCGGTGTCAAACGGTTTATCGGTGTCAACAACCGTATATCCCATGCCTTTTTTGCTTGCGGAGAACAGGTTTTTGACTGCTGCTCCGCTTTCGGCGGCCTTTGCGGCGGCCTTAGCGGCAAAGGAGTCGTCCTCTTTATGAATGAAGCAGGTGCGGCACTCAAAGTCAGCAGGCAGGTCGGTGTTGGGCAGGTTGACCGAATTCTTGATTACGCCTTTTTCAAGATAATCGGCAAGCTCAACCGCCGCCATTGCGGCGCAGTTTTCCTCGCTCTCGGGAGTTGATGCTCCGAGGTGCGGAATCGCCGTCACGCCGTCAACTCCGAGCTGAGCGTCTGTCGGGAAATCGGTGACATAAGCTGCCGCCTTGCCGCTTTCAAGAGCGGAAATTATTGCATCGGAATCAACAAGCTCGCCTCTTGCAAAGTTGAGAATTCTGATTCCGTCTTTCATCGCTGAAATTGAATCTGCATTTATCATTCCCCTTGTGCCGTCATTGAGCGGCAGATGCAGGGTTATATAATCGCTTTCCGCATAAACTTCATCAAGGGTATCAACAACCTTGAAGCTGAATTTATCCTTTGCTGCGAACGGGTCATAGCCGACAACGGTCATTCCGAGAGCCTTGGCGGCATCCGCAACAAGCGCACCGATTGCGCCCAGACCGATAACACCGAGAGTCTTGCCCATGATTTCGGGGCCTGCAAAATTGCTCTTGCCTTTTTCGACAAGCTTTCCGACATTTGCGCCCTCGCCTTTAAGGGTCTTTGCCCAATCAATCGCCGCTCCGACTTTTCTTGAAGCCATAAGCAGACCGCAGATTACAAGCTCTTTAACCGCATTGGCGTTTGCGCCGGGAGTGTTGAAAACAACAACGCCCTTTTCGCTGCAAGCGTCAACGGGAATATTGTTAACTCCTGCGCCCGCTCTTGCGATTGCAACGGTTTTTTCGGGAAGAACCGTTTCGTGCATCGAAGCGGAGCGGACAAGCACCGCATCGGGGGCTTCAAAGCTGTCGGAGCAGGTATATTTTGCGCTGTCAAGCTTATCAAGCCCTGTTTTGGATATTTTATTTAAAGTTAAAATCTCAAACATTGGAATTCCTCCCTCAGTTCTTCTTTTCAAATTCAGTCATGAAGTCAACGAGCTTCTCAACGCCCTCGATAGGCATTGCGTTATAAATCGAAGCTCTCATGCCGCCGACCGAACGGTGACCCTTGAGGTTAACAAAGCCTGCTTCTGCGGCTTCTTTTACGAATTTTGCATTAAGCTCATCGCTCTCGGTAACGAAGGTTACATTCATCAGCGAACGGTCGCTCTTCTTAACGGGATTGTTGAACATCTTGCTGTTATCAAGGAAATCATAGAGAATTGAAGCCTTTTTCTCGTTGTGAAGCTTCATTGCCTCAAGACCGCCGAGATTCTTAATCCATTCAAGCACAAGCTTGCACATATAAATCGAATAGCAGGGCGGAGTGTTATACATTGAATCGTTATCTGCAAGAACCTTGTAGTCAAGCATTGTGGGGGTGTAATCCCTTGCCTTGCCGAGCAAATCTTCTCTGACGATAACGACCGTCAGACCTGCGGGAGCAACATTTTTCTGCGCTCCGCCGTAGATAACGCCGTATTTTGTAACATCCATAGGCTCAGAAAGGAAGCAGGAGGAAACATCGGCAACAAGAGGAACATCGCCTGTATCGGGCAGAGTGGTGAAGCGTGTTCCGTAGATTGTGTTGTTCTGGCAGATATAGAAATAGTCTGCATCGGGTGTGAACTTGCTCTTGTCAAGCTCGGGAATGCAGGAGAAATTCTGCTCCTTTGAAGAAGCAACAACATTGATATCGCCGTATTTGAGAGCTTCTTTATATGCCTTGGTCGAGAACTGACCCGAAAGAACATAGTCAGCCTTGCCGCTTCCGTTAAGGAAGTTAAGGGGAATCGCCGCAAACTGAGTTGAAGCGCCGCCCTGACAGAAGATAACCTTATAGTTATCGGGAATATTCATAACCTCTCTGAAAAGGCTCTGTGCGCCGAAAATAATCGGCTCATAAACCTTTGAGCGGTGGCTCATTTCAAGAACCGACTGACCGCTTCCCTCATAATCAAGCATTTCCGCAGCGGCTCTGTTAAGCACGCTTTCGGGGAGCATTGAGGGGCCTGCGGAAAAATTATATACTCTTGCCATGACAAATACATCCTTTCAACTTGTCAAATTTGTTAACATTATATTCACCCACGGAGAAGCCGTGATTATTCCTCGCTTGCCATTCCCGTTATGCCCAGGTCACGAAGCTGAATTTCATCAACAACTGCGGGGCATTCCGTCATGGGCTCGCTTGCGTTCTGAACCTTGGGATATGCTATAACATCTCTGAGGGATTCACAGCCGAGCATCTGCATAACAAGCCTGTCAAGGCCGATGCCCATTCCGCCGTGGGGCGGCGCACCGTATTTGAAAGCGTCAAGCAGATAGCCGAACTTTGTGTGCGCTTCCTCGTCGCTGAGACCCAGCAAGGAGAAAATTCTTGCCTGAAGGTCGGGATTGGTGATTCTGATTGAACCGGAGCAAAGCTCAATTCCGTTGAGAACAAGGTCATATGCCTTTGCTCTGACCTTTGCCTTATCGGTTTCAAGATATTCAAGGCACTCATCCATGGGAGCCGTGAACGGATGGTGCATTGCAACAAACTGCTGAAGCTCCTCATCCCAATCAAAGAACGGGAATTCGGTTATCCAGAGCAGATTATATTTGCCCTCGGGAATTATGTTGAGCTTCTTAGCGACCGTCTGACGCAGAGCGCCGAGAACGGAAAGAACGGTTGAATTCTTTGTGTCGCCGACGATAAGAACAACATCTCCCGCCTTTGCATTCGCCTTTTCAAGAACGGCTTTCATCTCGTCCTCGGTGAGGAATTTTGCAAACGACGAAGCCATTGTGCCGTCCTCGTTGAGCCTTACCCATGCAAGACCCTTTGCTCCGATGCCCTTTGCCGCTTCGGTGAGCTTGTCTATTTCTTTTCTCGTCAGAATATTGACAGATTTTTCAGCGGTAATGCCTCTGACGCTTCCGCCCGCTTCAATTGCGCCCGTGAAAACGCCGAAGCCGCAGTTTTTAACCGTTTCGCTAAGGTCAAAAATCTCCATGCCGTAGCGGGTGTCGGGCTTGTCGCTTCCGTAACGCTCCATGGCTTCTTTATAAGTAAGTCTGGGCAGAGGAAGCTGAATTTCAACGCCGAGCGCCTCACGGAACACTCTTTCCATATAGCCCTCGCCGATTTCAAGAACATCCTCCATGTCAACAAAGGACATTTCAAGGTCAATCTGAGTGAATTCGGGCTGACGGTCGGCTCTCAGATCCTCGTCACGGAAACAGCGGGCAATCTGCATGTATCTGTCAAAGCCCGCAACCATTGAAAGCTGTTTATAAAGCTGAGGCGACTGAGGCAGAGCGTAGAACTTGCCCTTATGCACACGGCTGGGAACAAGATAGTCTCTTGCGCCCTCGGGTGTGGATTTTATAAGAATCGGCGTTTCAATCTCGATAAAGCCGTTTTCGTCAAAATAGTCTCTTGTTATCTTGGTTATCTTGTGGCGCAGAAGGATATTTCTCTGAAGGTCGGGTCTGCGCAGGTCAAGATAGCGGTATTTAAGCCTTGTAAGCTCCGAGGTCTGGCAGTCCTCAACGATTTCAAACGGCGGAGTCTCGCTCTTTGCAAGAACCCGAAGATCCGTTACCTCAATTTCGATATCGCCCGTGGGAATTTCGGAATTTTTCGAGGAACGCTCTCTGACAACGCCCTGAGCCATGAGAACATATTCGCTCCTGACCGAAGCCGCTTTTTCAAATATTTCCTTTTCTGTTGACTCGTCGAACGCAAGCTGAACAATACCCTCTCTGTCTCTCAGGTCAACAAAGATCAGAGCGCCGAGGTCTCTCTGCCTCTGAACCCAGCCTGCGACGGTTACGGTCTTGCCTGCGTCGGAAAGACGCAGAGAGCCGCAGTAATGCGTTCTTTTAAGTCCGGTCATAAAATCCATTATATTCTGTCCTTTCTTGCAGCCGCCGAATGCGATTTTCGGCGGATACTCAGTTAAAACTGCTGATTGAGAATTGCCGAAAGGTCAACTCCGTCAAAGTCGCCGCCGAGTGATGCGTTTAAAGCGGCGGTTTCTTCTTTTATGATAAATTCCATAAAGCTGTCGGCAAAGCCGTCAAGCTCGGCTTCGGTCGTTTCGCCCGTTGCCATGTTCTTCAGCTTGGCCTTTTTGGAATTAAGCTCGTCATCGCCGAGCACCATGGTGTATTTAGCGCCGATTTTATCGGCATATTTCATCTGAGCCTTGAGCGAACGGCCGACAACATCGGTCTGAGCCGAAACACCGCTTGCTCTGAGGTCGGCAACGATAGCCGCCGCTTCAAAAGATGCATTTTCGCCCATGGGAGCAACATAAATATCGCAGGTCGGCGGAGCGGGAATTTCAATGCCCTGAGCCTGCATAACCATGAGCAGTCTGCCCGTTCCCATGGCAAAACCGAGAGACGGAGTGTGAGGGCCGCCGAGTTCTTCAAGCAGGCCGTCATATCTGCCGCCGCCGCAAACCGTTCCCTGCGCTCCGATTTCGGTTGAAACAAATTCAAAAACGGTTCTCGTGTAATAATCAAGGCCTCTGACTATGCGGGGATTGATGACATATTCAATATTCATCTTGTCAAGATATTTCTTGACGCTCTCAAAATGTGCCGAGCAGTCGTCGCAGATATAATCAAGAATTGCGGGAGCGTCCTTTGCAACCTCCTGACAAATCGGGCTCTTGCAGTCAAGAATCCTCATCGGATTCTTTTCGAGCCTGCCGAGACAGGTCGGGCAAAGCTTGTCTTTTCTTGCTTCAAAATATTCACGCAGAGCATTGTGATAATTCTTGCGGCATTCGGGGCAGCCGATTGAATTAATTTCAAGCTGCAAGCCCTCAACGCCCAAAAACGCAAAAATCTCGTTTGCAAGGGAAATAATTTCAGCGTCCGCTGCGGGAGACGCCGTGCCGAGCATTTCAACGCCGAACTGCTGGAACTCTCTCCATCTGCCCGCCTGCGGCTTCTCATATCTGTAGCAGTTGAGAATGTAGCAGAGCTTCTGCGGCAGAGCCTCGTTGAAAAGGCCGTGCTCAAGAAAAGCTCTTGCCGCACCTGCCGTTCCCTCGGGTCTGAGGGTTATCGAGCGGCCGCCCTTATCGTCAAAGGTATACATTTCTTTCTGAACAACATCGGTGGTTTCGCCGACGCCTCTCTGGAAAAGCTCGGTATGCTCAAAGACGGGAGTTCTGATTTCTCTGAAACCGAATTTTCCTGCTATATCAAGCATTATTTGCTCAATAAACTGATTTTTATAAACCTCATCGGGCATTATATCCTGAGTGCCCTTGACGGCTTTGGTAACAACTGCCATTTTGTTTTCTTCCTTTTCGGGTAAATTGATTTTGATTGAAAAAACGGGGTCGTCCTGATATGAGACGACCCCGAGAAAATCGCATTTCTGCCAACAGGAACGCCTGAAAAAAGGTCAGTCCTTTTTGGGATTGACAATTTCACGCCAATCCAAGTCGCCTCTGGCAAGCGAATGAATAAGAGCTTCCGCAGTTGCAATGTTGGTTGCAACGGGAATGTTGTGGACATCGCACAGCCTGAGAAGCGTCGCTTCGTTAGGCTCATGGGGCTTTGCAGTCAAAGGATCACGAAAAATCAGCAAAAGGTCAATCTCATTGCAGGCTATGCTTGAAGCGATCTGCTGATCGCCGCCCTGAGAGCCGCTGAGGAATCTCGTTATTTCAAGCCCGGTTGCCTCTGCAACGACCTTGCCGGTCGTTCCCGTTGCAAAAAGATTATGACGGCTCAGAATTCCGCAGTATGCAATGCAAAACTGAATCATAAGCTCTTTTTTTGCGTCATGGGCAATTAAAGCAATATTCATTTCGGTCCCCCTGTTCCTTTATTCTTGTGTATTATAATATCAAATAATATTGCGTATGGCAAGTACCAAATGCAATTTTTCTCGCTTATTCGGCACTTTCCTCGCTTTGAGGCTCTGTCTGAAGCTCGGTCTCCTGCTCTTCGGTCTCTGCGGGAGCTTCTTCCTCATCGCTTCTCAGAACGGAAACGGCGGCAATCAGCTTTTCGCCGTCATTGACTTTCATAACACGAACGCCCTTTGAAGGTCTTGCACAAACACGGATAGTCTCCATGGGTATTCTGATAATGATTCCGTCTGAGGAAATAAGCATAAGGTCATCGGCGGGGTCAACAACCTCGATTGCGGCGATATCGCCGAACTTTTTAACATGATAGTTGGTAAGACCAAGACCGCCTCTGTTCTGAGGCCTGTAATCCTCAATGGGGCTGAGCCTGCCGTAGCCCGTTTCGCTGACGGTCAGAACCATTCTGCCCTCTCTGAGAATATCCATGCCGACAACGCAGTCGCCCTCTCTGAGCTTCAGCGCACGAACGCCTCTTGCCGTTCTTCCGATAACTCTTGCATCCTCTTCGTTGAACGAAATGCTCATGCCCTTCTTCGTTGCAACGATGATATTTGCCTTGCCGTCGGTAAGCTTAACCCAGCCGAGCTCATCGCCCTCATCAAGATTGATGGCGATAACGCCGGTCTTGCGGATGTTCTTATATGTGTCAAGCTCCGTGCGCTTGATAATGCCGTTCTTTGTGACCATCGAAAGATACGACATCTCTTCCTGACCGAAGTCGGGAACCTTAATCATTGCGGTTACCTTTTCATCGGGCATAAGCTGAAGAACATTGACAACATTAGTGCCTTTACTCTGGCGTGAACCCTCGGGAACATTGTAGCCCTTGATTCTGTAAACACGGCCGAGATTGGTGAAAAGCATAATGAAATCGTGAGTAGAGCAGGTGAACAGAGTTTTGACATTATCCTCTTCTCTCTGCGTGAGTCCCTTGACTCCCTTTCCGCCTCTGCTCTGCTGCTTGTATTCGGCAACGGGAGTGCGCTTGATGTAGCCCATATCGGTGAGCGCAAGAACGCAATCGTGGCGAGGTATAAGGTCTTCAAGGTCAACCTCACCGCTGACATCCTGAATCTCTGTCTTTCTTTCGTCGGAGAACTTATCTCTGATTGCGATAAGCTCCTCTTTAAGAACGCCGTTGAGCTTGGTTTCATCGGCAAGAAGCTCACGGTAATAAGCTATTCTTTCTTCGAGAGCCTTGTATTCTTCAACAAGCTTTTCTCTGTCAAGCCCCTGAAGAGCTTTAAGCCTCATATCAAGGATTGCCTGAGCCTGAATATCATCAAGGCTGAAGCGTTCCATAAGCTTGATTTTGGCATCATCATAGCTTGTGCGGATAATATGGATAACTTCGTCAATATTATCCTGAGCTATGATAAGACCTTCGAGCAGGTGAGCCCTTTCAAGAGCTTTTTTCAGGTCATACTGTGTTCTTCTGCGGACAACCTGCTTCTGATATGCAAGATATTCGTCGATATAGTTGCGGAGCGAGAGAATCTTGGGCTGTTTGCCGTCTTCAACAAGAGCACGGATGATAATGCTGAAGGTTGACTGCATTTCAGTCTGACTGAAAAGCTTGTTGAGAACAACCTCGGCATTGGCGTCACGCTTTAGCTCAATAACGATTCTCATGCCGTTTCTGTCTGTTTCGTCACGAAGATCCGAAATGCCTTCGATGCGCTTATCCCTGACCTGCTCGGCTATCTTTTTGATAAGAGCACGCTTTTTGACAAGATAGGGAAGCTCGGTAACAATGATTCTAGTTCTGTTATCTTTTCCGTATTCTTCAAACTCGGTTTTTGCCCTGACAATAACCTTGCCCCTGCCGGTTTCATAAGCCTGCCTGATACCGTAGCGACCCATAATAATACCTTTTGTGGGGAAATCGGGGCCGTGAACATGCTGCATGAGGTCATCAAGGGTTGCCTCGCTGTTATCGAGAACGCAGACGCAGGCATCAATAACTTCGCCGAGATTGTGCGGAGGGATGCTCGTCGTCATACCGACGGCAATACCCTGCGAACCGTTTACAAGAAGATTGGGGAATCTTGAGGGCAATGATTTGGGCTCTTTGCGGCTTTCGTCAAAGTTGGGACCCCAATCGACCGTATCCTTATCGATATCCTCAAGCATCTTATTGCTGATTTTGCTCAGCCTTGCCTCTGTGTAACGGTATGCAGCCGGCGGATCGCCGTCAACCGAACCGAAGTTTCCGTGACCTTCAACGAGCATATATCTCATTGAGAAGTCCTGAGCAAGCCTGACCATTGCGTCATAAACCGATGAGTCGCCGTGGGGATGATATTTACCGAGAACATCACCGACACAGGTTGCCGACTTCTTGAAGGGCTTGTCCGAGGTCAGGTTATCTTCATACATTGTGTAGAGGATACGACGGTGAACGGGCTTGAGTCCGTCACGAACATCGGGGAGAGCACGGTCAACGATAACCGACATTGCGTAGTCAAGCATTGCTGCTTTCATTTCAGGCACAATATCGGATGAAGTAATTATCTGATCCGGAAAAAGTATGTCTTCCGGTTTATAATCTCTGTTATGAGCCATTCTTTCCCACCTCCTTAAATATCAAGATTTGTAACATATTTTGCGTTGTCTTCAATCCATTCACGGCGGGGGTCAACCTCTTCGCCCATAAGAAGATTGAAAACCGAATCAGCCGCAACTGCATCCGAAAGAGTAATGCGGCGAAGCGTACGCTTTTCGGGATCCATGGTTGTGTCCCACAGCTCGTGAGGATCCATTTCACCAAGGCCTTTGAAGCGGTTGATATCAACCTTTGCATCCGCTTTATCGCCTCTGAGCTCCGCAGACACTCTGTCTCTTTCCTCATCGGAATAGGCTACTCTCTGGGTCTTGCCCTTTGTGAGCTTATAAAGAGGCGGAACGGCGGAATAAACATAGCCGTTTTCTATAAGCGGCTTCATATATCTGAAGAAGAATGTCAGCAAAAGGGTTCTGATGTGAGCTCCGTCAACATCGGCATCGCTCATGATTACTATTTTGTGGTAGCGGAGCTTTTCAAGGTTGAATTCATCTCCGATGCCGCATCCGAGAGCGACAATAAGGGGATTGAGCTTATCATTATCATAGACCTTGTCAAGTCTTGCCTTTTCAACATTGAGCATTTTGCCCCACATTGCGAGGATTGCCTGGAATCTTGAATCTCTGCCCTGAATGGCAGAGCCTGCAGCCGAGTCGCCCTCTACGATGTAAAGCTCGCAAAGAGACGGGTCACGCTCATTGCAATCCTGAAGCTTGTCAGGCATCTGACCCGATTCAAGCCCGTTCTTGCGGCGAACGGTTTCTCTTGCTTTTCTTGCAGCTTCTCTTGCTCTGTTTGCCGTCAGAGCCTTTTCAAGAATAATCTTGCCGACTGCGGGGTTATCGTCAAGATACTGTTCAAGTGCGGAGCCGACAAGCGAGTTGACAAGGGTCTTGATTTCGCTGTTGCCGAGCTTCGCCTTTGTCTGACCCTCAAACTGGGCTTCGGTAAGCTTGACCGAAATAACGCAGGTGATGCCTTCACGGCAATCTTCGCCGCTGACCTTATCGTCGCCCTTGAGTATGCCTTTTTCTTTGCCGTACTTGTTGAGCACTCTTGTCAGCGCAAGCTTGAAGCCGTCTTCGTGCATGCCGCCTTCGGGGGTATGAACATTATTTGCAAACGATACAATAACTTCGGTGTAAGTGTCGGAATATTGGAACGCAAGCTCCGCCATTGCATCGTCCTTTTTGCCCGACATATAGATAACATCCTCATGGATGGGGGTTTTGTTCTTATTGAGGAATGAAACAAATTCCTTGATGCCGCCCTCGTAACACATCGTTTCGCTGCGCTTTTCTTCGGGAAGCTCCTCTGAAGCGATTCTCTTGTCGGTAAGCGTTATTTTGAGGCCGGCGTTAAGAAAAGCCTCTTCCTGCAATCTCTTGTGAAGAATATCATAATCATAGGTTGTTGTGTCGGTGAACATTTCGGGGTCGGGTTTGAATCTGACCTTTGTGCCGGTGATATCGGTGTCACCGATTACCGTCATAGGCTCAACTATTGCGCCTCTTGCAAACTTCATGCGATGAATTTTGCCGTTCTTGTGAACCTCAACCTCAAGCCACTCCGAAAGAGCGTTAACAACCGAAGCGCCGACGCCGTGAAGACCTCCGGAAACCTTGTATCCTCCGCCGCCGAACTTGCCGCCTGCGTGAAGAACGGTGAAAACTACTTCGAGAGCGCTTTTTCCGGTCTGCTCCTGAATGTCAACGGGAATACCTCTGCCGTTATCCGTAACGCAGATAATATCGCCCTCTTCGATATCAACCTCAATGTGGGTGCAGTAGCCCGCAAGAGCCTCATCGATAGAGTTATCAACAATTTCATAAACAAGGTGATGAAGACCCGACGAGCTTGTTGAGCCGATATACATTCCGGGTCTTTTGCGAACCGCTTCAAGTCCCTCAAGAACCTGAATCTGACTTGCGTCATAGCTCTCGGTGACAACGGTGCTCATATCACCCGACTGCAATTCTTCATTCAATTCGATATTTTCAATATTTTCCAAAATTCAGCCCTCACATTCCAAGACTTGACATTATGCCTTTGTTTTTCTTCGCCTTTTTGGGCTTATATTTCGGCGGATTTTCAAGACGCATTTTTGCGCCCTTTTCGCCTCTTGAAGCAAGATATTTGTTGACATTGATAACGGGGCTTGTCATATCGTCGCACATATAGTCAACGCAGTTTGCAAGCATTTCCTGGTCATTGTCCATCGCTCCGAGAATCGTAACGGCAATCAGGCTCTGAGTTTCGTTTGTGCCGTCCTCATAAATCTCGTTAAGCAGATTGAACAGTCTCCTCATCTTGACGGGGTCGTTTTGCCTGATTGTTTCAAGCACAACGGGAGTGCCGTGATTTATGAAGAAATCCTCGGCAAGGAACTGACCGTATTTGTCGCAGTTCGCCTTGTATTCTTCTCTCAGCTCGGGATAGATGGCCGTGAAACGGTTTGCAAGAGTGTTGGGGTCATAGGATACCGCTCCGCTCTTTGCCGCCGCCTTTGAGACGGGCTGAGGCAGCTTTGACTTTGTCGGCTTCTGAGTTTTTGTTCCGAAATTCTCAATCAGCGTGTCGCTGAACTCATTGACGATATATTTTGTATCCTTGCTGTCGCAGGTTTCGGGGTCAAGCAGAGAAACGGAAAGCTTTGAATAGTCGCTTTCAAGTATCTCGCCCTCTTTGCTTGCACCGAAAAGCGTTATTCTGTTGCTGAAATATTCAACCTTGAGAGCCTTGTTTTCGCCCTTGTATTTTATCGTGATTCTGCCCGAATCGTCAACCGCAGGCAGCGCTCCGCTCTCCGTTCCGTCGGGAACGACAACGGTAAAGCCGCAGTCTTTAACTGTCTGAGCAATGCCGCTTACAATATCCGCAAGCGCCGAGTAAATATCAGCCATAATTGTTCTCCTTTTCAAACTGCAATAATTATGAGTTATTATAACATACCTATATATAAAAATAGTTCTATATTAGAATATATAATATAATATTTAATATATTTATAAAAATTTGTTGGGTTTTTGCTAAAAAAAGGGAGCATATCGAAGCCTGATTTCAAGCCTCGGATACGCTCCCGAAAATTTCTTTTTTGTTGCCTTTATAATACCACAAAATCGCCGAAAAGTCAAGTCTTGTTATCGGTTCGGCTTTGTGGTATTAGGAATAGTGAGGTGATTTAACATGAAAGAAAACAGAACCGCTCTTATGTGCGCCTTTGCAAGGGCTTACCATGCCGAAAACGCCGAACCGCCGATTTTTAACGATTATCTTGCAAAGCGGCTTTTGAGCGACGGGGAGTATCAAAAAATCGCAGACAGTCTGACGGACGGAATCGGCTTTTTCAAGCCCGATTTCAAAGGCGATAAGCAATCGGCTCTCGACGCCGCAGTCAGCGTTATCGCTCCGCCCGTGCTTGCCCGAAGCGCATTCGCAGAGCGTTCGCTTGAAACCGCCTGCCTTATCGGAACAAGCGTATATGCGGCAATAGGCTCGGGATATGACACCTTTGCCTACCGTTCGCTCCACAGACCCGAGAGCTTGAAGGTTATAGAGCTTGATTTTGCCGATGTTATTGAAGATAAGCTCCGCAGGCTTGAAAGGGCGGGAATTGAAACGCCCGAAAACACGTTTTATATCCCCGCCGAGCAGAAAATGACCAACCGAACGGCAACAAGGCTGATTGCAGACGGCTTTGACGGCAGAGTTAAAAGCTTTTGCAGCATTCTGGGCGCAACTCAGTATCTGACCGTCAATGAATTTTCAAACATTCTCGGAATAATCGGCAGACTTCAGTCGCCCGGCAGCAGTATTGTTTTTGATTATCACTGCTCCGAAGACAAAAAGCTTGTTTCGCTTGCGGCGGGAGCAGGTGAAAGCATGCAGTCGGCTTACACATATCTTGAAATCGAACGGCTTCTTTCACGCTTCGGATATCTCATCTATGAGCATCTGAACGCCGAGGAAGCAACGGAACAATACTTCTCTGAATATAACACGGCGAACCCCTCCCGCCCCATGAAAGCCCCTGAAAGCTCCGCATACTGCCTCGCAGTCAAAAAGCTTTGATTTTCCGCTTTGCGATATTGACTAATCTTTCGGTTTATGCTATCATAATTTAACTATAAAATAATTATAATGGGAAAGCAGCGATTGTTTTCATATTGTAAAGGAGTATCACCATGAAGAAAAAAGTTCTCGTTCTTTTCGGCGGGGTTTCAAGCGAACACGATGTTTCGCTCTCCTCCGCATGCTCCGTAATCAAAAATATACCGACCGACAAATACGATATCGTCGCCATGGGCATAACCGACAGCGGAAAATGCTATATTTACAGCGGCTCTCCCGACATGCTCCCCGAGCGAAAATGGCTTGATGACAAAGAAAATCTTGAACCTGCGGTTATCTCTCCCGACCGTTCGCATCACGGAATCATCCGCCTCTCAAAAGGCGCTGAAATTGAAAAAATCGATGTTGTTTTCCCCGTGCTTCACGGCAAAAACGGTGAGGACGGCACAATGCAGGGTCTTCTTGAAATTGCAGGTCTGCCCTATGTCGGCTGTGACACGGAATCATGTGCAATCTGCATGGATAAGGCGGCAACAAACGCCATTATGGATCTCTACGGCATCAATCAGGCAAAATGGGTTTCTTTTGACAGAAACGCCTATTCCGCCGATAAAGACGCTCTGCTCAAAAATGCGGCTGATAAGCTCGGATTTCCGATTTTCGTTAAGCCCGCAAACGCAGGTTCTTCGGTCGGCATAAGCAAGGCAAAGAGCATTCCCGAGCTTGAAGAAGCCTGCGAAAAAGCCTTTGAGCACGACAGAAAGCTTGTTCTTGAAGAAGGCATAGTCGGCATGGAGGTTGAATGCGCCGTTCTCGGCAATGATGAGCCTATAGCTTCGGTTGCGGGCGAGGTTGTTCCCTGCAATGAGTTTTATGATTATGAGGCAAAATATCTTGCCAATGAGAGCGAGCTGATAATCCCCGCAAGGCTCCCCGATGAGGTTCTGAATAATCTTCGTGAAACAGCGGTCAGAGTTTATAAAATTCTCGGCTGTTCGGGGCTTACGAGAGTTGACTTTTTCGTTCGTTCAAGCGACGGCGCAATAATGCTCAACGAGCCGAACACCATACCCGGATTCACCTCAATCAGCATGTATCCCAAGCTGTTCGCCGCTTCGGGAATCCCCTATTCCGAGCTGCTTGACAGGCTGATTGAGCTTGCAATTCAAAAGCATCGGTAAAGAATTGTCCGTGAAAGGAAAGAAATGAAAGAAGCAGTTATTAAAATAGTTGACCGTCACATAACCGACGGCGAAGAAAGTATATATGAGCTGACCTCCTCGGGCAGCTTTGAGGCAACGGAAAGCGGCTGCACGGTTGTTTACAGCGAGACCGACGAGGAGATGGCTGACTGTGTAACAACCCTGAGAGTTGAAGGCTCGGAAAAAATAATAATGTCCCGTGTCGGAAAGTACAGCACGGAAATGACAATTGAAAAGGATCGCCGCCACTCCTGCTTTTATTCAACGCCGTTCGGTGCGCTGATGATGGGAGTTTATGCAACCGAAATCGCAAACGAGGTCGGCGAATCCGGCGGCACTCTCAAATTTTCATACGCAATCGATTTTAACAATGCGCCTGCTTCGGAAAACAGGCTTTGCATAACCGTTGCGGAAAAGACCGCTTCTGTCGGCGGCAGCAACACACAGGAGGAATAAAAAATGTCACTTTTAGTCAAGCAGGCAATCAGCGAAATGCGCACGGCAATCATGGACGCCGCAGGCAGAGCCGTGGCGGACGGCGAATTCCCCATGGTTCCGCTCAGCGATTTTAATATCGAAGTTCCGGCAAACAAAGAAAACGGCGATTATTCTTCAAACGCCGCAATGGCATGGGCAAGGGATCTCAAATCCGCTCCGAGAAAAATTGCTCAGATTATCGCAGACAGGCTGGAGCTCAGCGGCACATTCTTTGACAGATGCGAAATCGCAGGGCCGGGCTTTATGAATTTTTATCTTTGCGACAGCTTCAACGCTTTTATAATTCAGGATATTCTTGAAAAGGGCGAAAGCTACGGCCGTTCAAATTACGGCGCAGGCAAAAAGATAAACATTGAATTTGTTTCCGCAAACCCCACGGGTCCCATGCACATGGGCAACGCAAGGGGCGGCGCTCTCGGCGACTGCCTTGCGGCGGTTATGGACTTTGCGGGCTACGATGTCAGTCGTGAATTCTATGTTAATGATGCGGGCAATCAGATTGACAAATTCGGCCTTTCGCTTGATATCAGATACCAGCAGATTTTCAAGGGCGAAAACGCCGTTGAGCTGCCCGAGGACAGCTATCACGGCGAGGATATTATCGACAGAGCAAAGGAATTTGCGGAAATCAACGGCGATAAATATCTGAACGCCCCCGAAAGCGAGCGCAGAAAGGCGCTTGTTGACTATGCCCTGCCCCGCAACATTGCCGCAATGAAAGAGAATCTCACAAAATACCGCATTGAATATGACACATGGTTCCTTGAAAGCACACTTCACAATGACGGCGAGCTTGCCGAAACCATTGAAATAATGAAAAACAAAGGGCTGACCTACGAAAAGGACGGCGCACTCTGGTATAAAAACAAGGAAGTTCTCGGCGCAAGGCTTGCAAACGAGGGCAAGACCCCTGAGGAAATCGAGCGCCTTGAACTCAAAGACGAGGTTCTTATCAGAACCAACGGCAACCCGACCTATTTCGCCGCCGACATTGCCTACCACCGCAACAAGCTCCAAAAGAGAGGCTTTGAAAAGGCTATCGATGTCTGGGGCGCAGACCATCACGGCCATGTTGCAAGAATGAAAGGCGCTCTTGACGCAATCGGCTGCAGCGGCGATGACCTTGACATTATTCTCATGCAGCTTGTACGCCTGACCCGTGACGGCGAGGTTGTCCGCATGAGCAAGCGTTCGGGCAAGGCAATCACGCTTGTTGATTTGCTTGAAGAAATTCCCATTGACGCAGTACGCTTCCTGTTTAACATGAGAGAGCCGGGTTCTCAGATGGAATTTGACCTTGACCTTGCCGTTGAGCAGAGCTCACAGAACCCCGTTTATTACTGCCAGTATGCCCACGCAAGAATTTGCAGTATTCTCAAAAAGCTTGCCTCGGAGGGCAAAACGCCGAGGGAATGCACCGTTCCCGAGCTTGCTCTGCTCAAAGAGCCTGAGGAAAAAGAGCTTATCAGGCATCTTGCGTCGCTGACGGACGAAATAATCGCTTCCGCAAGGAATTATGACCCCGCAAAGATAACACGCTATGCCGTTGACCTTGCAACGCTGTTCCACAAGTTCTACAACGCCTGCCGTGTTAACTGCGAGGACGAAGCCCTCATGCAGGCAAGGCTCAGCCTCTGCCTGTGCGTAAAGAGCGTTATGCACAATGTCCTTTCGATGTTCAAAATTACGGTTCCGGAAAGTATGTAATGCCAAAAAATAATCGGGCGTCCTGCACGGTCGCCCGATTGTATTTTTAGTGAAGAAATAAAAAGTAATAGTGAAGAGGTTCGGATAGGCTCCGCCTATGACCGATATTAATTGCTCCGCAAAAGCTGATTTTTGGGTGAATGGTGAAGAAAAAGGTAATAGGTTCAAGGTAGGGCGGGGGCTTGCTCCCGCCGTTTATCATTTACGCAAAATTATTGATATATATGGATTTTTCGTAGGGAACGCCGTCCTCGGCGTTCCGTGGGATTTAATATGTTTTAACGGACAGCCGCAAGGGCTGTCCCTACGATTTTATTTTTCAATTTGTAGCGGACGATGCCCACATCGTCCCAAAAAAGATTTTCGTATTATTCGCCTGCAGCGAATCGGTTCGTCGGGGACGCCGAACCCTACGGATTTATTGTTAATTCGTGCGTTTTCATGGATAAAAATAATTTATCCGTTTGCTTATCAATCCTCCGTCATTTGCTTTGCAAATGCCACCTCCTTTTCTAAGGAGGCCAACGAAGCAACAGCCTATTGCATGG
>JBJEQD010000095.1:0-1897 GCA_051881575.1 Acutalibacteraceae bacterium
CATCGAAAGCGACAAATATCGCTTTAATACTGCATTTTTGACGGGTTCGGACTATCGCCGTTACCCTAAGTAAAGGAAGGATAAAAAATGGATAACGATAAACTTATTTTAGGCGGTCATGAATTCAATTCCCGTTTCATTCTCGGCTCGGGAAAATATTCAATGAACCTTATTGAAGCGGCGGTCAGAGACGCAGGAGCGGAAATTATTACTCTTGCCGTTCGCCGTGCAAACACAAAGGAGCAGGAGAACATTCTTGATTTTATTCCCGAGGGAATAACCCTGCTCCCCAACACAAGCGGAGCAAGAAACGCCGATGAAGCGGTTCGCATTGCAAGAATCGCAAGAGAACTCGGCTGCGGAGATTTTGTTAAAATTGAAATAATGCGTGATTCAAAATATCTGCTCCCCGATAATCAGGAAACGGTTAAGGCAACCGAAATTCTTGCAAAAGAAGGCTTTGTCGTTCTGCCTTATATGTATCCCGACTTGAACGCCGCCCGTGACCTTGCCGATGCGGGTGCGGCGGCTGTCATGCCGCTTGCTTCTCCAATCGGCTCAAATAAAGGGCTTGCAACAAAGGATTTTATTCAGATTCTCATTGATGAAATTGATCTCCCTGTTATCGTTGATGCGGGAATCGGCAGACCCTCTCAGGCCTGCGAAGCCATGGAAATGGGTGCGGCGGCGATAATGGCGAACACTGCGCTTGCAACCGCAGGCAATCTTCCGCTTATGGCTTCTGCGTTCCGTCAGGCAATCGAAGCGGGCAGAAAGGCTTATCTTGCAGGCATCGGCAGAGTGCTGACCAGAGGAGCTTCCGCCTCCGACCCTCTGACAGGCTTTCTTCGCAATTGAGGTGAAAGCATATGGAAAATCAATTTTTTGTTGATTCGGAATATCTTTCGCCCGAAGCGCTTGAGAAAAAGCATCGCCTTGAAACCGATCCGTCTTTCAGAAAAAATCATATGGAATATCTGCCAGACATGGAGATAATCGATTCCGATGTTTGCTCGAATGTTATGGAGCAGATGAATTCCTTTGATTATTCAAAATACACCGCAAAAGATGTTAAAGCGGCTTTGGAGCACGAAACCTGCTCGATTGAAGATTTCAAAGCCTTGCTTTCTCCCGCCGCAGAACCTTTCCTTGAGCAGATGGCTCAGAGGGCAAGAACGGAAACGGGCAAGCACTTCGGCAACACCGTTTATCTTTTTACACCTCTTTATATTGCTAATTACTGCGAAAATTACTGCGTATACTGCGGCTTTAATTGCTATAATCACATTAAACGCATGAAGCTGAGCATGGAGCAGATTGAGCATGAAATGAAGGTTATTGCCGACAGCGGAATGGAGGAAATACTCATTTTAACCGGCGAGAGCCGAGGACAGAGCGATGTTAAATACATCGGCGAGGCTTGCAAGCTTGCAAGAAAGTATTTCCGCATGGTCGGCCTTGAAATCTACCCCGTCAATACGGATGAATACCGCTATCTTCACGAATGCGGTGCGGATTATGTTACCGTTTTTCAGGAAACCTATGACGCCGAAAAATATGAGACTCTGCATCTGTTCGGCCATAAGCGGGTCTGGCCTTATCGCTTTGACGCTCAGGAAAGGGCGCTCAGGGGCGGTATGAGGGGAGTGGCGTTTTCCGCTCTGCTCGGTCTTTCGGATTTCAGAAAGGATGCGCTTGCAAGTGCGCTTCATGTCTATTATTTACAGCGAAAATATCCTTACGCTGAGATGTCGCTGTCATGCCCGAGGCTTCGCCCGATTATCAATAATGAAAAAATTAATCCGCTTGATGTCCATGAAAAACAGCTTTGTCAGATTTTATGCGCTTACCGCATCTTTCTGCCCTTTGTCGGTATAACGGTATCCTCACGGGAGAG
>JBJEQD010000096.1:0-7163 GCA_051881575.1 Acutalibacteraceae bacterium
CGGAAAGCTTGATGCGTTTGAGAGAGCGGCGGATTTTGCGGCGTTTGTCGGGCTTATGGATGAAGCGGAGCGGGAAGAAACAAATGAGGATGAGGAGTTTGACTCCGACGATTCCGATTTTTGAAAGGATGAAAATATGATTTCGGAAAAAGAATATAAAATCAAATCCGTCATGCTCGGCCATGCCGTCGGCGACGCTCTCGGAGTGCCCGTTGAATTTTATTCAAGAGAGGAGCTTGACGAAGGCCCGGTTACGGATATGGAGGGCTTCGGTACTTATCCGTTCCCTGCCGGCTGTTGGTCTGATGACACAAGCATGTCACTCGCCGAGCTTGACAGCCTTGCAAACGGAAGAGCGGATTATGATGAAATCATGCAGAACTTTGCAAAATGGTATAACGATGATGAATACACGCCAACAGGCGAAATGTTTGATGTCGGCAACACTTGCAGCATGGCAATTGAAAATTATTTCAAGCGCAAAATGCTGCCTTTGGATTGCGGACTTTCGGGCGAACATTCCAACGGCAACGGCTCGCTGATGCGGATAAATCCGTTTGTTTTGTTCTCTCTGTTCAACGGCGGCGGGGAAATGCGCCTTGATTTAATCCGAAACGGCTCAATGCTCACCCATGCGCATGTGCGCTCGCAAATCGGCTGTGAAATATACGCTTTTGTTCTTAAAGAATTGCTTACAAATCCTAACAAAGTGTCGGTTTCGCTCGGGCTTCAAAAAGCATATGAAGAATTAAGCGAAGAACCCGAAATCCGCCATTACAGCCGGATTTTTGACGCCGATTTTGAAAATACCGACAGAAGCCTGATAAAAAGTGCGGGCTATATCGTTGACACGCTTGAAGCGGCGGTCTGGTGCCTGCTGACAACCGATTCATACAAAGACTGCGTTTTAAAAGCGGTAAATCTCGGAGACGATACCGACACTGTTGCGGCAGTTGCGGGCGGCCTTGCGGGAGCACTTTACGGCTTTGATTCAATCCCGGAAGCATGGCTTGACGCATTAAAAAGGAAAGATTATATTGAAGAAATGTGCAACAGAGCCAGCCTGAATTGGAAATGACGGAAATTAAAATTTGTGATTTCCTCCGAAGCTTTTAATCCTTGCGTAATTTTCGGACTCGACTTTTGTTTTTTAATCACATAAATCATTGACTAATCGCCTAAAATATAGTATAATATAGGCAAATAAGTTGCTTGCAGGTGATTAAATGAAAATATTTGATTATTCAAAATTGAAGAATAATGTGTGGGATAATGAGATTTTAGGTCTCGTTTCACAGATACACGAATACAAGGGAAAGCAAGAATATTATATGGTTCAAAAGCCGGAGGCTCTTGATAAATTAGTTGAGATTGCCATTGTTCAAAGTACGGAAGCATCAAATGCGATTGAAGGCATCAGAACAACAAGCACAAGGTTAAAGCAATTATGTGCCGAGAAAACGGCTCCTAAAAACCGTGATGAAAGAGAGATACTCGGTTATCGTGATGTGCTCAATACCATCCACGAAAATTATGAGTATATCCCTTTAACTTCAAATTGCATTCTCCAGCTCCATAGAGATTTGTATAAATATTCCGAAAAAGGTATTGGCGGAACATATAAGGCAACGCAAAACTTTATTGCCGCAATGGATACGAACGGTAATGAATATGTGCTTTTCACACCGCTTGCACCTTATGAAACCAAACCGGCAGTTGAGAAAATTTGTGAAGAATTTAACCGCATAATTGACACGCAAGAAATCGACCCATTAATTCTTATACCGATTTTCATTCACGATTTTTTGTGTATTCACCCATTCAGCGACGGTAACGGCAGAATGAGCAGACTGCTCACAACATTGTTGTTATATAAATCGGGCTACCTTGTCGGAAAGTATATTTCAATCGAAAGCAAAATTGCAAAGAATAAAGATTTATACTATGATGCGTTGTCAGACTGTCAAGCGGGTTGGTATGAAAATGCAGAGGATAATTCAAAGTTTATCAAGTATATTCTCGGAACGGTATTATCTGCTTACCGTGATTTAGATGAACGACTTGCACTGATAGATAAAAAGCTGACACCGGCAGAAATGGTTGAAAAGGCTGTTGAAACAAAGATTGGAAAATTCACAAAATCCGATATTATGGAGCTTTGCCCATCAATCAGCAAAGCGTCTGTGGAAAACGCCCTGAAATCATTAGTTGAAAACGGAACAATCTCCCGCCACGGCGGCGGTCGTTCAACATTCTATAGCAGGAATTCATATTAAAAAGCGTTGAAAAAGGCTTTATCAATAAAAGTGTGTAGGTTTAATTATCCGTTATTATCGGATTGGAATTTTGCAAAACCGGGAGAAACCATGACAAATCAAGAAATATTGCAAATTGCATTGCGGCAGTCGGCATATGACTGCAACTGCAATGCAGAGGATTTCCTTTCAAACGAAAAAAAGGTTGTTTTATCGCAGAAAAACGAAAATGCACGGGTTTATGTGCCGCTTCCCCTTGAATGTGATTTGGTGTCATACGGCAACAATGTCGTTGCTCAGGTCAGCCCGAGAATGAAAGAAACGGTTGAGTGGTATATAAACAAATACTCAGCTCCGCATTGCTTTGAATCGCCGAATGTTATTGCGCTTAACGAAAAATTAGCGGCGTTCGGTTATAAGGTTTGTTTTATGGCAGAATATTTTCTGCCCGATATTAACGAGCTTAAAGAATTACCCTGCGATTATGAAATAAAAGTTTTATATCCCGAAGATTTTGAACGGTATTATACCGATGAGTGGGGCAACGCTCTTTGCAAAAGCAGAAAACATCTGGATAAGCTTGCCGTTGGTGCTTTTGAAAATGAAAAGCTTGTCGGGCTTGCAGGGTGTTCTGCCGATTGCGAAACCATGTATCAGATTGGCGTTGATGTTCTCCCCGAATACAGAAGAAAAGGCATTGCTTCGGCGATTACAAGCAGGCTTGCCGTTGAAATATTAAAACTTGGGAAAGTGCCGTTTTACTGCGCCGCATGGTCGAATATAAAATCGGTTCGCAACGCAATTAAAAGCGGATTCAGACCTGCTTGGGTAGAACTCACCGCAAGAAACAGCGAGTTTGTTGACGAGATGAATAAATGAGGGCTTGATTATAAAAAATTCTGTTGAAATTTTAGCGCAATTATGCTAAAATATAAGCAGGAGGATGATATTATGGATATGATAAGACCCGTTTCCGATTTGAGAAACAATTTTGCCGATATTTCAAGAACCGTGCACGAAACATCACAGCCTGTTTTTTTAACCAAAAACGGTTACGGCGATATGGTCGTTATGAGCATGGAGACTTTTGAAAAGCTTCACTTTGACAGCGACGTTTATTGCAAACTGCTGGAAGCAGAGCGTGAAGCGGAACTTACCGATGTTCGCTATTCATCAAAAGATGTTCTGAAAGCAATGCGGGAAGCGATCGGAGGATAACGGCTTGTATAATCTTCAGTTTCTTCCCTTGGCTCAAAGCGATTTGGTCGAAATTGTCCGATATATTGCTGATGATCTGCATAACAAAGATGCCGCACAAAAATTAGCGGATGAAATCATAAAAGCAACGGAAACCCTGACCGATTTTCCTTATTCTTTTCCCGCATACACGGCAATTCGTCCCACCAAAAACGAATACAGAAAATTGATTGTGCAAAATTACATGATTTTTTATGCCGTTGATGAAAAAACGAAAACCGTTACGGTATCAAGAGTTGTTTATGCAAAAAAGAGATTACGATAAATTGATTAAATGAATCAGCCTGCTGACCGTGACGGTTGGCAGGCTTTTTTGCTGTTTGTTTGACTTTATTTAAATTGAACGCCCATAAATTTACTATTGACATTTTGCACGGAAAGGTATATTATATTAATGTGTATCGAACAAATGTTCTACAGCTGAAAAATCGAGGGAGGGAGCAATGTGATAAGAAAGGTTTATGTTGATGTTGTCGTGCTGCAGGATAAAGACGGTAAAAGCCGCCCCTTGAGGATTCAATGGGAGGACGGCACGGTATATAAAGTTGAGCGTTTGCTCAGCCGCAGCAGAACCAAGTCACGCAAGGTCGGCGGGGGAGATATGAGATATACCGTTCAGATAAACGGAAAGGAGACCTTTCTGTTTGAGGAGGACGGCCGCTGGTTTGTTGAAGCGGTAAAATAATCTTAAAGGAGGCATGAGCCGTGTCGGACAAAATGTATTGCTGCATTGATTTGAAATCATTTTACGCTTCCGTGGAGTGCGTGGAGCGTGGGCTTGACCCGATGAAAACAAATCTTATTGTTGCCGACCCGACAAGGGGGAGCGGCTCAATCTGCCTTGCAATCACGCCTGCAATGAAAGCGCTCGGCATCAAAAACCGCTGCCGTGTTTTTCAGATTCCGAAAAATGTTGAATATATCACCGCCATGCCGCAGATGCGTAAGTATATGGAGATTTCGGCAGATATTTATTCGGTTTATCTGCGTTATGTCAGCCCCGATGATATCCATGTTTATTCAATCGACGAATGCTTCATTGACATGACGGATTATCTCAAGCTCTATAAAAAAACGCCGCTTGAATTTACGGTTATGCTCATGGACGCAGTATATAAAGAAACGGGGATATGCGCTTCGGCGGGCATCGGCACAAATCTTTTTCTTTGCAAGGTCGCTCTTGATATAACCGCCAAGCATTCTCCGAACTTTATCGGATTTTTGGACGAGAAAAAATTCAAAGAAACCGTCTGGACTCACCGCCCGATAACCGATGTCTGGAATGTCGGCAGGGGAATAGCCGCCCGGCTTGAAAGAATGGGGATTTTTGACTTAAAGGGCGTTGCTGAATTTCCCGAGAGCATGCTGTATAAGGAGTTCGGAGTCAATGCGGAATTTCTGATTGACCATGCCAACGGCAGAGAGCCTTGCACGATAAAGGATATCCATGAATACAAATCAAAATCCGCTTCGCTCTCAAACAGTCAGATTTTGTTTGAAGATTACGGTTATAACGACGCTTGGACGATAATTAAGGAAATGGTTGATTTGCAGGTGCTTGAATTGGTTGACAGACACCTTGTCACGGATTCGATTTCCCTGCATATCGGTTACTCTAAGGATGTCATAAAATCGAGCGGAGGAACGAGAAAGCTTGACGGCTTCACGAATTCCTATAAAAAGATAATTTCGCATTTTGAGGCTCTTTATAATGAAACGGTGAATAAGGCGTTCCCGATTCGCAAAATCAGCATAGGTCTGAACGATTTACAGGATGATTATATGGCGAGCATAACGCTTTTTACCGATGTTGAGGCGGAGGAACGGGAGCGCAAATTGCAGGAGACCGTTATTGATATCAAAAAAAGATACGGCAAAAATTCGATTCTGAAAGGAATCAGTTACACCGAAAAGGCAACGGCACGGAGCAGAAATAAAATGGTGGGAGGTCACAACGGCGGTGAATAAAAATACTGACAGAGCAAGGCAGTTCATGCCCTTTGCGGCGCTGACGGGTTTCTACGGAATAATCAAAGAGCGAGAGAGCCGTTCCGAGCCGAGGCATGAGCTTTCGGAGGACGAAGAAAAAATCCTTTCCGACCGAATGATTCGGGTCAGGAAAGGAATGATGGTGAAATTGACTTTTTATAACGGGTCACGCTATGAAACGGTCACCGGAATGGTGTCCGATATTGATTTGATTTACCGAAGCATAACAATTGTCAAGAGAAAAATATACCTTGACGATGTGATTGACATAGGCTCGGAGGAATTTAACGGGAACGATGCAAACTATTAAAATTCTTTGTCGATAACCATTTGGCGGTAGTCGAGAAATTCAAATCCCGTTCTTTGATAGAGCTTTATTGCTCCCGTGTTTTCTTCTCCGACCTCAAGGCGAAGCCTTTTTGCTTTCCCTTTCAGCTCTTTTTCAATGAATTCAAAGAATTTGCCGCCGATGCCGCAGCTCCTGAAAGCGTAATCAACAAAAAGCTCCTCAATCCATGCGGCGAATCCGCCAACCTCGGTTTCATATTTCATTGAGACGAGCGCAAAGCCGGCAGTAGCGCCGTCGGCTTCAAAAATATAGCCCTTGACAAGTTCTGGAAGCTTGAAAACGGCTTCAAAGTTGAGATTCAGCGTTTCTTCGGGTACGGTGTGAAGCACGGCGGGAGGAGCGTAAAATTTCTTTACCATCTCCAAAAAGATTTCTTTATCCGTCGGCTCAAATGGTCTGATTCTGACTTGCATGATTGATTTTTCCTTTCGTGGCGTTGAAAATTCGGAAAATTCGCAAATTTTTGTGTTAATTTTGCAAAATTTGCGGTTTTTCAAAAAATATTTTTGCGGTTTACTTGACTTATAACAAAATTTCTAATAATATTTAACTGACAAAAGCAGTTATAAAGGATGTGTGAAAATGGATGCGGTTGATGTAAAAATCATCGAATGTCTGAAAGCAAATTCAAGAGAGAATGCCTCCGTTATCGGGAGCAAGGTCAACATGTCGGTTTCGGCGGTTATCGAGCGCATTAAAAAGCTCGAAGCGAGCGGAATTATCAAGCAGTATACGGTCGTTCTCGATAACGAAAAGCTCGGTATGGATATAACCGCATTTATTTCCGTGAGCATGGAGCATCCGAAGTTTAACGACGGCTTTGTTGATTTTGTCATGCGCCATCCGCAGATAATCGAGTGTCATTACATAACGGGCGATTTCGATTTCCTGCTGAAAATCTGCACGAACAGAGCAAAGGGACTTGAACTGCTTCTGAATGAAATCAAGTGTGTCGGCGGCGTGTCGCTGACGAAAACGCTCGTAGTTTTATCAACCAACAAAGAGGACTACTGCGCCGATGTCAATGCGGCTGTGCAGTGAGGGTTTTTCGGGTCGCCGCCCCGAAAAATGAAGAAATGAAGTGTGCCTGCGGCACATGAAGTTTTTGCTGTCGCAAAAATGAAGTTTGCTTCGCAAATTAAGGATAGGCTCCGCCTATGACCGATTATAATTGCTCCGCAAAAGCTGATTGTATTTTTTGCCTTCCTCTTGAGGAAGGTGGCACGGCGTAAGCCGTGACGGAAGGAGCAAAAAGAAGATTTGAAGTTTTTTGTTGCTTCGCAAAAGCTGATTAACTCCCTCTTTTCCTTGAA
>JBJEQD010000097.1:0-7146 GCA_051881575.1 Acutalibacteraceae bacterium
TTCAGGCGAAAATAGACCGTTTTAAACCATATCGGGTTCGACTCCCATCACCTTAAGCAAGCTTCATCAGCATTTCAAGAATACGCTTGACGCAGACTTCAAGATCCGCTCTTGTCAGAACGCCTTTCTCCATTGCGGCTTTGAGGTCATCGGGATAGCCGATATGCATTTTCATGTCGTTGCCCGCAATAACCTCCTGAACGGGGTCGTTTTTAACGCCCCAGTCGGTTGTGACCATGCCGTTAAAGCCCCATTCGTTTCTGAGAATGCCCGTGAGCAGCTCATAATTTTCCGAGGTGTGCTGACCGTTTATCAGATTGTATGAGGACATAAGAGTCCACGGATCTGCCTCTTTAACGCAGATTTCAAAGCCTTTAAGATAAATTTCTCTCAAAGCTCTTTCGGAAAGCCTTGAATCGCTTGCAATTCTGTTTGCCTCCTTGCTGTTGCAGGCAAAATGCTTGATTGAAACGGCTATTTTCTGCGACTGGATTCCTCTTGTGCTTGCGGCGGCAAATTTGCCCGCAATCAAGGGGTCTTCGGAATAATATTCAAAATTTCTGCCGCAAAGAGGGCTGCGGTGAATGTTGAGTGCGGGTGCAAGCCAGATGCCGAGATTGTTTTCACGAAGCTCGGAAGCGGCGGCGGCTCCGACTTCAAAAGCAAGGTCGGTATTCCATGAAGCCGCAATCATTGTTGCACAGGGCCATGCGGTTGTCGGGATTCCCGTTTCGGTGTTAAGTCTCAGACCTGCGGGGCCGTCTGCCGTCGGAGCGGCGGGAACGCCGAGCCTTTTGAGACCGCCGAAGCAGCCTGTGTTTGCAACGCCTGTCGGCGGCTGACCTCCGACAAAGCCTCTCAGCTCGTCATCGGTGAACTGGGCGACAAACTCATCCATTGTGATTTCTTCGCCGACCTTGTCGAACTTAACGATTTCATCGGGAGCTTTTGCTCCGCTCGGCTCGTTTTTGCCGTTGATATGCTTCTCATTGCCCATGGGCAGAGCCTCAAAGCTGCCGTCGGAAAGCATACGCTTTTCAAGCTTTGACGGGGTGCAGTATGAGGTGAGCTGTTCGGTAACGGTATCCTGAGCAACGGTGTATTCAAAGCCGAGCTTTTCGGCGTTTCTGACGGAAGTGCCGAGATAAAATCCGTAGTTGCCTTTTTCAAGAACATAGGCGGCTTTTGAAATCTTGCCGAGATCGTCGAAGCTTGCCATGTCGGCAACATCAAAGCTCAGCGCAAGCGTTTCGGATTCGCCGGGAGCGAGAAGCGAGGTCTTTTTGAAAGCCGCAAGCTCTCTTGAGGGCTTGCCGAGCTTGCCCTGCGGAGCGCTGTAATAGAGCTGAATAACCTCTTTGCCGGCGCATGAGCCGGTATTTGTGACCGTAACGGCGGCGGCTATTTTTCCGTCGCTTTCGCCGCAGATTTTGCCGCTGAGCGCAAAGCTTGTGTATGAAAGACCGTAGCCGAACGGATAGCGGACATAATCCTTTGCGCCGGGAATGGTCTCAAAATAACGGTAGCCGACATAGATATCGTCGGTGTAGTTGAGATAGTCGAAATCTTCAATGAAATCCTCTTTGTTGGGGTAATAATCATATGATTTTGCAACCGTGTCGGCAAGCTTGCCCGAGGGATTTTCGTCGCCGCAGATAATGTCGGCGATTGCCGTGCCGCCCTCCATGCCTGCCTGCCAAGCAAGCAGAACGGCGGGAACATCCTTGTTCTCTGCGAAAGCTTCGCAGTCAAGAACCGCTCCCGTGTTGAGAACAACAATAACCTTTTTGAAAAGCTTGCAAATTTTTGAAAGAAGCTCTTTTTCCAAATCGGAAAGATAATAGTCTCCGCCTATCGGGCGGCGGTCTGAACCCTCTGCGGAAAAACGGCTGACTGTGAAAATTGCCGTATCGGCAAAGTCTGCGGCCGATGAAATCAGTTCGTCGGAAACATTAGCTTCCTTAACATGCATGCTCTGGAAGGTGTCATATGTAATATCGTCTCTCTCCTGACGGAACGGCATGGCATTGACTCTGTCCCAAATTTTGCCTATCTGCTCGTCGGTCGGGATGCTTTTTCCCTCAGCTTCAACATATTCTCTGTAGAAATCGGCAAGCGGTTCATATATTGAAACCTTTCCTTCGGCTTCTTTCTCCTTAAAGCCGTCATAGATGCTGCGGACATAGGGGGAATGAACATCTCCGCTTCCTCCGCCGCCTTTGATATATTCAATGGTGGCTTTGCCGAAAAGGGCAATCTTTTCGCCCTTTTTCAGGGGCAGAGCGCCTCCGTCATTTTTGAGCAGAACCATTCCCTCACGGGCTGCCTGCCTTGAGAGAGCGGCGTGCTCGGCGCAGGCGGTGACGCAGCGGCCGTCTTTCCCCAAAGGAATACACGGCTGAAAATTGAATCTTGCAAACTTATCCATATAATTCTCCATTCTCAAAAAGAAAACCGACTCTGAAGTGCGGTTTCTTTGTGCTTTGATTAATTCCGCAATGATTAAACCCGAAAAGACGGTTTAATATCGGCAGAAATACGGTTCGGATAAATTATATTACCGCTGAAAAAATATGTCAAGGTCTGAACGGCAAACAAAAACCGGTTTGCAAATATTAACTCATTATTAATTAATTTGTAATTTTTCCGCCTTGAAACCGATGGCTTCAAATGGTATAATATAAAAAACCGCATTTTATCATAAGACTACAAAACCGCAACGGAATTAAAAACTGAAAACCGAACGGGGGAAAAACATGAAAAAATGTATTATTATCGGCGGCGGTCCTGCGGGCTTGACGGCGGGCTATGAACTGCTGAAAAGGTCAAACGATTATGAGGTTATTATTCTTGAACAGAGCGATGTTCTCGGCGGTATTTCGAGAACGGTTAAGCATAACGGCAACCGCATGGATATCGGCGGTCACCGCTTTTTCTCAAAGGATAAGGATGTTACGGATTTCTGGGCGGAGCTTATGCCGACTCAGGGCGAGCCGTCGTTTGACGATAAGCTTCTCGGCAGAGAAAAAAAGCTTGTCCCGGGAGGACCCGACCCCGAAAAAGAGGACAGGGTTATGCTCCTGCGCCGCAGAATTTCAAGAATCTATTATCTAAATAAATTCTTTGATTACCCGATTTCCATGAAGCCGCAGACCTTCATCAACATGGGCTTTTCAAGAACGGTGAAAGCGGGCTTCAGCTATCTTAAATCAACCGTATCAAAAAAGGAAGAAACATCGCTTGAAAATTTCTACATAAACCGCTTCGGAAAAGTGCTTTATTCTATGTTCTTTGAGGGCTACACCGAGAAGCTCTGGGGCAGGCATCCGAGCGAGATTTCGGCGGATTGGGGCGCTCAGCGTGTTAAAGGTCTTTCAATCCTTGCCGTTATCAAGGATATGTTTTCAAAGCTTGTTCCAAATAAGAACAGAAAAGTTGAAACCTCTCTGATTGAGGAGTTTCAGTATCCTAAATTCGGCCCCGGTCAGCTTTGGGAAACCGTAGGCGACGAATTCGTAAAAATGGGCGGCAAAATTCTTTATAATCATAAAGTTACGGATATTGACATTTCGGGCGGCAGGGTCAACAGCGTTAAGTGCGACTGCGGCGGTTCTGCCGAAACCCTTGAGGGCGATATTTTCATTTCATCAATGCCCGTTAAGGATCTTGTTGCAGGCATGGGCAGCGAAGTTCCTAAGGCTCCCGCCGAGATTGCGGCAGGTCTGCCTTACAGAGATTTCGTTACCGTCGGTCTGCTCCTTAAAAAGCTTAATCTCAAAAATGAAACCGATATCAAAACTCTCGGCAACATTGTTCCCGACTGCTGGATTTATGTTCAGGATGTCGGAGTAAAGCTCGGCAGAATTCAGATTTTCAACAATTGGTCGCCGTATCTCGTCAAAGACCCCCGGAACACGGTCTGGATAGGTCTTGAATATTTCTGCAACGAGGGCGACGAATTCTGGAGCATGGATGAAGAAGCCTGCGTTGATTATGCCGTTAAAGAGCTTAAAAAGATGGGCGTTATCGACGCTGACGCCGAAATCCTCGACAGCCACCGTGAAAAGGTTCAGAAAGCTTATCCCGCTTATTTTGACACATATGACCGCATGGATGAGCTTGTTGAATATCTTGATACATTTGAAAATCTCTACTGTGTTGGCAGAAACGGTCAGCACAGATACAACAACATGGATCACTCAATGGCAACCTCGTTTGAGACGGTTAATAATATTCTCAGCGGCAAAAAAACAAAGGAGAATATCTGGAGCGTTAACACAGAGGCTGAATATCACGAGGAATCGAACGGTGAAAAGAGCTGAACGGCTCCGACGGATTTATAAGCAAAGGAGAAGATTATGCCTGTTGACTTAAAAAAGCTGAAAAAATATTCGGTTTTTGCGATTTCTGCGCTGTTTGCCGCATTTTCGCTCGGAACCGTAATTTATTATATAATCTATCCGTCTGCGGCGTTCTTCCATTCCGACTGCACCGACACAATCCTTTGGGCGCAGGCAAGCTATGACTGCGGCGGAATGTTCAATCCCGATTTCGGATATGCGGCGATGCTTCCGTTCGGCGGCACGATGCTGATGGCTCCGTTTATCGGCATTTTCGGCGTTTCAATGACTACCCACCACATCGGAATGGTGCTTTTCACTTTGCTGATGGCGGCGTCGGTTCTTCTGCTCTGCAGAAGCCTTAAATTCAGCTATCCGCTTTCGTTTACGGCTCTCGGAACGCTTTTGGCGGTGCTCTGCGCCTCGGCAAAGCTCAGGGAAATTTTCTATGAGCATGTCATTTATTACAGCATTTGCGTTGCCGTTATCTGCGTTTTGCTCTCGCTCCTGATAAAATTCAAAGAGACTTTCGGCAGAACCGATTCATCAAAGCCGTTTATCGCTTGTGCAGTCTTTACGGTTCTTTTTTCCGCCTGCGCAGGTCTTGACGGAGTGCAGATAATTTCAACGGGAGTTTTCCCCGTTTTGTTTGCGGCTGTTGCCGAAATAATGCTCAACAGGGAGCAAAAGATTCTTTCAAAGGAGAACAGAGCTTCTTTATACTATTGCATTATCTGCATTTTCTCCGCTCTTGTCGGTCTCGGGATTACGGCAATTCTGAGCAACGGCGTTAACGCAGGCTATGCAAATGCTTATTCAGGTTATGACGACATGACCAAGTGGCTCGGCAATCTCGGCAAATTCCCGCTTCATTGGTTCATGCTTTTCGGAGTTGACGCCGAATACGGCATGTCGATTTTTTCGCCCGAATCAATAATTAACATTATCCGCATTGCGGCGGCGATAATTATTGCCGTTGTTCCGATTATTGCTCTGATATGCTATAAAAAATTCGATTTCGGCTCAAAGCTTCTTATTTTTGCCCATTTCGGGCTCAGCGCCGTTATCATGTTCGGCTATGTTTTCGGCATTCTTTCGGCGGCAAATTGGAGGCTCAGCCCCATGATCTGCACGGGGCTTCTCGTCTGCTTCGCTGTGGTGAAAGCCGCAAAGGGCTATGTTGTTCCCATGCGTTTTGCCGCTGTTTCGGTGTGCATTCTCCTGCTTATGAGCGGCGTTTCGTTTAAAAATATTGCCGAAATGGATAAAAACGGCATTGTTCACAACGAGAAATATCAGCTTGCAACGGTTCTGAAAGATAATGACCTGAGCTACGGCTTTGCAACCTTCTGGAATTCTCAGGCGATAACCGTGCTCTCCGATTCAGAGGTCAAGGCGGTGAATGTTGATGTCAACGAAAAAGGAATCTCTCCCGCTGTTTACCAGACCAACAAGCAATGGTTCAATGAGCAGGCGGGCGTTGACAGATATTTTGTCTTGCTCTCCGAGGATGAGATCAACACTTTGATGTTAACCTCCGATTGGAGTGCATTTCAATTGCTGACAAAGGAAATTATTGATTTGAACGGCTACAGGATTTTTGTTTTTGATTCACTCCCGTTCCTGAATGATTGATAAATTTTCGGCAAACCAATAAAGATTGTTAACGGGCGGCGGCGCAATGCTTGCCGCCTTTTTTGCGGCATCCTTGATTTTTTCAAGCAGAGGCAGGGGATTAACCGCTTCTTCATAAAGCCTTTCATCTGCGCTGTTCAGAACTATAACGGCGTTTTCACTGCCGAGGCTGATTCTTTTAACATTTTCATCGGCAATAAAGATACATGCCGCTGTCGCCGTCAGACATACGACTGCGGCGGCGGTTATAAAATATGCTCTGAGAATTTTCATCAGGTTCCGTCCTTTTCGACAGCGTATTCATCCATGAGCGACGCCAAAGCCGAGGCAAGCATACGCCCCGAGTAGCAGGCTTCTTCAAGCGTATTTGCTTCGCTTCCCATTTCAATAAGCAGGCTGAAATGCGTTATATCCATGTTGTATTTTCTTTGAGAGAAAAGTACGGGGCGCATCAGGCCGGGATACATCGTCTCACATTTTCTTTGAAGCTGTAAGGCGAAGCGGAGATTATATTCCCAATCGGGGAAGTCCTCAACCTTTCCCTCCTCAGCGCCCGTGATTATCATAAGCTGAGCCGCTTTTTTGCCCGATATGGTGTTGACGGGCTTGATTTTTTCGCCGTTGTCACGGGTTATCGAATCTCTGTGAATGTCGAGAACAACCTGAATCTGCGGGTTTTCTTCAAGTATCTTTGAAATGGTTTTGCGGGAGTGGGAATAAGAGCCTGAATAGTCGTCGTCATGGATTGTTTTGTCGTGAATAACAGTATAACCGAGTTTTGTCAGATAATTCTCGATTTCCGTGCCGACTCTGACAATATTTATGTTTTCGTCATTGCTTCGTGCCGTGTAATCCTGAGCGTACCAATCCCGTTCAATCATTTCGTAGCCCTCGGAGGTGTGACTGTGAAAAATCAGAACGGCGGGCTTTGACTTGTCAACCGAAAGCTCCAAAGGCTCGCCAAGTACTTTTTCAATGTTGAGCGTCTTGGTGTCGGTGGTGTTTTTGACCCTGACATTTTTAAAAATATGAGTTGCACCCGCTTTTTCGTATGTTATCGGTACAATGGCGGCGTCCTTTTTGTCATCGGCAAAAAGCTTTGTGTATTTTTGAATCAGCGCCTTGATATCGGCGGGAGTTTCGGTTATATCCGGCTTGCTCACCTCAGTTT